>DAOUFU010000152.1:0-10551 GCA_034429275.1 Anaerolineae bacterium
GGCGTATTGCTGATGATGCCATTCGCTCCACCCCCCTCCTGCTGGAAGACCGGCTGTTTGTTGGCTCGCAGGATCACCATATCTATGCGGTGAACAAAACTAGCGGCACCATGATCTGGGACAGCAAAACAAGCGGGGAAGTGTTGTCGGAGTTCGTTAGTGTATCATCGGGCAACGAGTCCAGCTCAGAGACATCTGCCCTGGTGATTGTCAGCACATCAAGTGGAGACGACCGGTTGGTCGCATACGACAGTGATTCGGGCGAACGGGTATGGCGCTATCCCAGCTAGGGATATCTTCGCCACCGGATGACATGAATGTCACGTCTTGCCAGAGTATAACCTTCGAGGCAGCAGCGCATGTTTGATATTATCATCAACCCGTTCATCACCATCTTGCTGTTCCTGTACAAAATCCTGGGCGGCAATGTTGTGTTGGCCATCATCTTGCTGACGGTCATGGTCCGCGTGATCACCATCCCGCTGACCCAGCGCCAGCAGCGTTCCGCCAAAGCAATGCAGCAGCTTCAGCCCGAACTCAAGCGCCTGCAAGAAAAGTACAAAAACGACCGCGAACGCCTGGCCCAGGCACAGTGGGAGCTTTATCGGCAGTATGGCGTGAACCCGCTGGCAAGCTGCCTGCCGCTATTGGTCCAGTTCCCCATCATTATCGCCCTCTACCGGGCCATCGTGATCACCCTGGCAGCCACCCCGCTCCAGTTGCTTGATCTGTCCGAGCGGTTATGGGTACCTTCGCTGTCTACCGTCGTCCCCATGCAGAACCGCTTTTTATGGCTCAACCTGACCTCGCCCGATCCACTGTATATCTTGCCCATCCTGGTCGTGGTCTCGACCTGGCTCCAGCAAAAGCTGCTCATGCCGTCCACCCCGACCAACGAAGGCGAAAATAAGCAGGCCGATCAGGCGGCACAGATCAGCCGCCAGATGATGATGATCATGCCGATCATGTTCGGCATTTTTGCTCTGTCGTTTGCTTCGGGTCTCTCCATCTATTTCATCGCCTCCAACCTGATCGGTATCGCACAGTATGCTCTGATGGGCAATCTCAGCGTCAAGCAGGCGTTGGGCATGGCCCCCGCCGATGAGCCTACGCCGGCCCTTGCCAGCTCCAATGGTGGCCCCGCTGTCGAATCACCCCCCCGCACGCCTGCACCGCCGGTGATCCGCACATCCGCCGCGAATCGTGGAATCAGCGATACGCGTGCCGCTCGTGCTCAGGCCAAGGCCAGAAGCAAACCTAAAGGATAATCGAGCCACCTAAAACGATTGAGGGATATGATGAGCGAGACGCGGTCTGTCGAAACCACCGCTGCAGATATCGAAACAGCCATCGAATTGGGGCTGGAACAACTCGGTGTCGCACGGGAAAGTGTGATTGTCGAAATTCTTGATGAGCCAAGCCGCGGACTGCTAGGGCTTGGTGCGCGACAGGCCCGCATTCGTCTGACGACAGCGGCCCCAGCGCGCAAATCGCCTCAACCGGAATCCCCTGCCCCTCAGCCCGCTGCACAGTCCGCAGCGCAGGCCCCCGCTGCCCAGACAGCTTCATCGTCATCTGCTGCTTATGATGTGGATGTCGACGAAGATGTGCTCGCCTTCGGAGAAAGTGACGACGATGTCGCCCCGGTCGCCGACAACGACCTGGCCGACGATGCGCGTGTGGGTCTTGCCACACTTGAAGAACTGCTCAACAAGATGACCATCAATGCCAGGGTCGAAGTCTATCGGGCCAAAGATATCACCGGTGAAGATGCTCCCTGGGTGCTTCAGATTCGCGGCGATGACCTGGGCATGTTGATCGGGCGGCGCGGCGAGACGCTGGCCGCACTGCAATACATCACCCGCTTGATCGCCAGCCGCGAGCTTCAGCGCCGCGCCAATATCGTGCTGGATGTGGAAGGATACAAGCAGCGCCGAGAGCAGATGCTGCGCCGCCTGGCCAAGCGAATGGCCGAGCAAGCCATACAGATGGGCCGCACCGTCGCCCTGGAGCCAATGTCTCCTTATGAGCGGCGTATCGTGCACCTGACTCTGCACGACAATCCCGATGTGACTACCGAAAGCATCGGTGAAGGCGATCACCGCAAGGTGACTATTGTGCCGCGCCGCCGCAAATAGCGTGCGGATCATCCCTACCCGCCTGCAATGCCGTGACCGCTTCCGGTCGCGGCATTTTGGTTACAAAACCCAAAGACAAGGACCATGTGCGATCCTGAGCAGTTCACCCCAGATTATCTTCTCATCGGCCACATCGCCCACGACATCACGCCGGACGGGCCTCGATTGGGCGGCACCGTGTCGTTTGCAGCGTATACGGCGATCGCGTTCGGCCTGCGTGTGGCCATCCTGCCCAGCGCGACCCCCGATGAGCCGCTCTTGCGCGACCTGCCGCCGGAAGCGTGCGTGGTCACTGTGCCCGCAGAGCACACCACCACCTTTGAGAATCGTTACCTGAATGGCACCCGCACTCAACACATGTATCACCGCGCAGAACTGCTCACTGCCAGGCACTTGCCGGCTTCGTGGCGAGCGGCGCGGATGGTCCACCTGGGGCCAATCGCCTATGAGGTGTCGCCCGATCTGCTCGACTGCTTCCCCAACGCCGCCATCTGTGCCACCCCGCAGGGGTGGATGCGTGGGCGCGAGCCGGATGGGCTGGTGATTACGGTGCCCTGGCCCCAGGCCGAGCACATCCTGCCTCGCACCACGCTGACGGTGCTCAGCAAAGAGGATATTCGCCACGACCCAGGGTTGGAAATTGTCTTTGCCGGGCTTGCGCCGCTTGTTGTCATCACCGATGGGATGCATGGCGGCACAGTCTACCAGGGCGATCGCTCGTGGCGCTTCCCTGCCATCGAAATTACCGAGGTAGACCCCACGGGCGCTGGCGATATATTTGCTACAGTTTTGAATATCACGTATGCTCAGACGCAAGACCTGCAGCGGTCTATTCGTATTGCGAGCCACCTGGCCGGGCTGTCCGTCAGCCGGGTGGGGTTTGCCAGCGCGCCCACGCGCGATGAGATCGCCGATGTGCTGCGCCGGTACCCGGCCTGAGTCGCTCCCCTCTCCGAAAGGATGCGCGGTAATGTCGTTCCCTCCCTCTTCCAATAACTCGTCTCATGGCGGTGCAGCCAGCGAAGGCACCCCCAGCAGCCTGCGCGCCCTGGATACTCTGGGGCGCTTCCTGGAGCAGGATGGCTGGCATCCCCAACGGGTTGAAGGCCATCCCTTCTACCGCATGGGCTTCAACGGCAAAAACGGCAGTTATGTCTGCTTTGCCCAGATCATGCTCAAGCTCGATCAGATGCTGTTCTATGCATCCATGCCGCTCAATGTGCCCGAAAATGCCCGCCCCGGAGTCGCCGAATTCATCACCCGCGCCAATTACGGGCTACGCATCGGCAATTTTGAGATGGACTTCTCCGATGGTGAAGTGCGCTACAAATCCAGCCTGGATTTTGAGGGGCAAGAGCTGACACCCAACCTCATCCGCAATGCCATCATCCCGGCAGTGCTCACCATCGATCGCTATGCCCCTGGCCTGATGAGCGTCATCTATGGCGGACGCAGCCCCTTGCAAGCCATTAACGACGTCGAACAACAGCCATCCTCATGACCTTGCCGGAGGGCCTCCGTCTGCCATGATCGACCGTATCCTGTTCAACGCCCGCGTTCACACGCTGGACGCCACACAGCCCCTGGCGACCGCACTGGCAATCCAGCGCGACCGGATCGTGCTGGTGGGGAATGATGCCACAGTGCGGGCAACGGCTGGCCCTCAAACCGTCCTCGAAAACCTTGATGGGCGCGACATCATCCCCGGCCTGACCGAGGCGCACATCCACTGGGAAGGCGTCGCTCACGCGCTCAAGAGCGTGAATGTCTTCGAGGTGCCGTCCAAAGCCGAGGCTGTTCGCCGGGTCGCTGAACGCGCGAAGACGCTCGCCCCTGGCGAATGGATCATCGGGCGCGGCTGGTCCCAAACCTATTGGTCCGATGCCAGCTTCCCCACCGCCGCCGATCTTGACGCCGCAGCGCCCGATCACCCGGTGTATCTGGGTGCCAAGAGCGGACACGCTGCCTGGGTCAATTCGGCAGCGCTGCGGCTCGCTCATATCAGTGCGGCCACGCCCGATCCTCCCGGAGGAAAGATTCAGCGCGACGCGCACGGCCAGCCCACCGGGCTGCTGCTCGAAGACGCGATGCTGCTGGTGTGGAATATCATCCCCCCGCCCACCACCGAACAAACTGCCGCGCGAATGCTCGAAGCTCAGGCCCTGGCCTGGACTGCCGGGTTGACCGGCATTCACGATTACGATAATCCAAGCTGCCTGGTGGCGCTGCAATTGCTGCGTGAGCGTGGTCAGTTGGGGCTGCGCGTCGTCAAGAACATCAACGATCCCTGGATCGGTCACGCGCACGAACTGGGTTTGCGCTGGGGGTTTGGCGATCATTGGCTGCGCCTGGGCGGTCTGAAGATCTTCGCCGACGGAGCACTGGGTCCGCGCACGGCGTCGATGATTGAGCCATACGAGGGTGAGCCAGACAACTTTGGTATGAGCGTGATCGACAAGGAAGAGATGTACGAGCTGGTCAGCCGGGCCAGCGCTGCGGGCATCCCTTCGACCATTCATGCCATCGGCGATCGGGCGGTGCACGATGTGCTCGACGTGTATCAGTCTGTGCGCGCCGAAGAAGCTGCGCGGGGTGTGCCCCCTTCAGCCATGCGTCACCGTATCGAGCACGTCCAGCTCATCCACCCCGACGATGCACACCGCCTGGGCGAATTGGGCATCATTGCATCCATGCAGCCCATCCACGCCACTTCCGATTACGAGATGGCCGACCGCTATTGGGGGGCGCGCGCGCGGTGGAGCTACAACTGGCGGCTTCAGCTTGAAGCGGGAGCCGTGCTGGCCTTTGGGTCGGATGCGCCGGTGGAGCCGTTTGACCCGCTCAAAGGCATCTATGCCGCCGTGACTCGCCGCCGTCCTGATGGTTCTCCGGGACCGGAGGGCTGGTTCCCCGAAGGACGGCTGGATATGCTGACTACTCTGCGTGGTTTCACCCAGGGGCCAGCCTATGCTGCCGGGCTGGAACATCACCTGGGCCAGATCAGCGCCGGGTTCCTGGCCGATCTCATCGTGCTCGACCGCGATCTGACCACCGTTCCCCCCGACGAAATCCTGGAAACGCGCGTCCTCGGCACAATGATCGGCGGTGAGTGGAAACACCGGCTGTTCGACTAGCGGTGGACCACATCCCGATCTTGAAATCGCTTGGAGGCATGGTACACTAGCGCTTGACACCCCCGTAGCTCAGAGGAAAGAGCGCAGGTTTCCTAAACCTGGCGTCGACGGTTCGAATCCGTCCGGGGGTAAACAAAACCTGCTGGCATTCGACCAGCAGGTTTTTTGTTGGGAACGATCCTTCGCCAGCGACACGATGGTGAGCACCCACCGCTCAAAAGAACTTTACGATGATGTCGTCGATGGTATTCGCCGCATCAGCGATCCGCCCACCCGCATGAAACAGGTGCCGGTAGATTTCGCGCAGCTTCAGCATCATGATCACATTATCCAGGTCTTTCGGCTTGCGGAACAGGTCGGCTAGCGCCCTGGCATAGAGCGTCTCCATTGCGTTGCGCACCGCTTTTGCCTGGATTGCGTGCTGGCTGGCGACGCCGTGGTGCTGCTGCAAGCGGTCCATCGCCAGTTTGATCTCCTCTGCTCCCAGGCACAGCTGATGGGTCATCTCGCGCAAAAAATTATTAGGTTCAACCGAGAGAATGTCCATCTCGTTGATGGTAAACCACGTGTCGTCCAAAATATCATCGATCGAGCGTGAGAGGGCCTGGATATCTTCACGGTCGAAAGGAGTCACAAAGGTCTGGTTCAGCTCGTTGACCATAATCCGCAGCACTTCATCGGCGTCTTTTTCAAGCTGCTGCACACGCTGAGCGTTGCGCTTATTAGGCCGATCCATATATGCCTGCAGGGCTTCGGTGGCTTCCATCGCCAGGCCGCACATATGCTGGATGTGCGTGATGAATCGCTCCGGCTTTGGTCTCATACGCTGTCTGAACCATTCCCATATCACTTTGACCCAACGAAACACTCGATCCAGCATAAGCGCCCTCCTTTGGGCGAGTCGTGTATAATACGACTATCTTTAAGGTAAAATAAATTTTACCGTTATTTGCCCGGTTTTCCCATCGAGCTAAAGAACACCTACCAGGAAAGCGCGAACATGATGTTTTCTCTCCCGTTTAGTGCCGTGTTGCTCGTTGCGATTGCACTGGTTTTCGGATTCTTCAACGGGCTGCACGACTCTTCCAACGTCGTAGCGACGGTGATTTCCACACGCGCGCTTAGCCCTCGTCGCGCCTTGTGGATCGCCGCCCTCGCTAATGGAATCGGCCCCTTGTTGTTCGGCGTTGCTGTCGCTACCACCATCGGTCACGAAGTCGTCGCTCAAGAAGCGATCTCGCTGCATACTGTCTATGCAGCCCTGGCATCCGCCATCGTGTGGAATGTGTTTACCCTGCGCGTGGGCATTCCCTCCAGCACCTCCCACGCCCTGATCGGCGGAATCATCGGCGCGGTGTGGATTGCTTCTGGTCGCGATGCGCTGTTGATGAGCGGGGTAGAGAAAATCCTGTTCTCCCTGTTCATCTCTCCCTTGCTAGGCATGATCGGCGGCTACTACGTCATCAAGTTGAGCTTTTTTCTGGCCCGCGGAGCTACACCTCACATCAACATCTGGTTCAAACGTGGTCAACTGGTCACTGCCACAACGCTGGCCCTGGCTCATGGTACCAACGATGCCCAGAAAACAATGGGCATCATCGCGCTGGGGTTGGTCGCCACGGGGCAGATCGACGGATTCTCCATCCCACTTTGGGTCATTCTGTTGAGCGCTATTGCGATGGGTCTGGGCACGCTGTTCGGCGGTTGGAAGCTGATTCGCACGCTGGGCGCAAAGTTCTACCGGATCCGCCCCATTCATGGTTTCAGCGCACAGACAGCGGCCACCGGCATTATCCTGGGCGCTGCCATGCTGGGCGGCCCGGTGAGCACAACCCACGTGGTTAGCTCAGCGATTGTGGGCGCGGGCGCAGCCGAGCGCGTGCAAATGGTGCGCTGGGGCGTGGTTGAAAGCATCATCCTTTCCTGGCTGCTGACCATTCCCGCTACAGCAGGATTGGGAGGCTTACTTTACTGGATGCTCAAGCCCCTGTTCTGAACGGCCCGCCTGCCTTTGGTGTTCCTTCCCCAACGCCGTATAATCTCACTGCTCAAGCGCAAGAAATCGGCTGTCCCGCAAACGGGGAGAAACAACAATTATGAAGCGCTGGATAGTGCCCATAGCCCTTGTCATGCTCGTGCTGGCTGCCTGCGGAGATTCCGAACCCCGGCACCAGGTGGTGACAGAAGCCGAAGTGCTGCGCGTGTCCTTCGACGAAGCCGACGACTGGGAAGTGGGCCAATATCCGGCATCCTCGCTGACGATTACAGAAGGGCGCTACCGCATCGATCATAACGCCGATCGTAATGCCTCGTTCACGTGGGGGACCGGCAGCAGTGTTGATACGCCTGATGTAATTCTGGACCTTGATGCAGAACAGCTCAGCCCCTATGACGACACCCTGTACGGCGTGATCTGCCGCCTCGATGCCAGCAACCTCAATGACCCCGGTGGTTATGCTTTTCTGGTCAGCGGCGACGGACATTATGGGATCGCAGCCCTCAAAAACCGCAGCCTGAGTTTCTTGGTCGAGTGGCATCAATCGGACAAAGTGCGCACCGGCCAGGCCGTCAACCGGCTGCGCGCTGTGTGCATTGGCGACTACCTCGCCCTGTACGTCAACGATCACTTTGTGGGCGATGTCACCGACAGCACCTATTCTCGCGCCGGATCGGTAGGCGTGATTGCAGGTGTACAAGGGGGGCAGTCGGTCAGCGTGGCATTCGATAACCTGGTGATTCACGCAGGCTCACTGGCTGACCAGTGATTCGCCATCCACGAACAAAAATCCCGCGATGTCAACAACTCGCGGGATTTTTATTTCTAGGCCGGTGATTTTCCTAACTGGCGCGCGCCCGGTTTGGCGTGCCTGCATCGGATTCCGATTCTCCCTTGCGCAGACGGAAATCGATCTCGTCATCCGCATTGAGAAAGATTTCGACCGCGTCGCCATGTTTGAACTCGCCTTTGAGCAAGCGCACGCTCAATGGACTTTCCACGAAGCGTTGGAGCGCACGCCGCAGCGGGCGCGCTCCAAACTCTGGCGCATAACCCACTGCTGCCAGCTTGGCCCGCGCCTCCGGCGTCAGGGTGACATACACTTCCTGCTCGGCCATCCGCTCGGCGATTTCCTTCATCTGCAGATCGACGATCTGCTCCACCTGCTCCCGCGTGAGCGGCTCGAAGATGATGATCTCGTCGATCCGGTTCAGGAACTCCGGGCGGAAAGTCGCGCGCATCGCGTCCTCGATCTTCTTGTGATCCGCCACGGATTCGGGATCACCATCCGCCACAAACCCCAACGGCCCACCTTTGCGAGCAAACTCCGTCCCCAGGTTGCTGGTCATGATGATCACCGCGTTACGGAAATCGACTGTGCGCCCCTGCCCGTCCGTCATGCGCCCATCTTCCAGAATCTGCATCAGCGAGTTCCAGACTTCGGGGTGAGCCTTTTCGATCTCGTCGAACAAGATCACCCGGTAGGGGCGACGACGGACAGCCTCGGTCAGTTGACCACCCTCTTCATAGCCCACATAGCCGGGCGGCGCTCCAAACAACCGGCTGCCCGTGTGCTGCTCGCGGTATTCGCTCATGTCAATCCGCAGCAAGGCGTCTTCATCGTCGAACATGAACTCCGCCAGCGCCTTGGCCAGTTCCGTCTTGCCCACGCCGCTGCTGCCCAGGAAAATGAACGAGCCGATCGGGCGTTTGGGGTCCTTCAGGCCACTTCGCGCGCGGCGAATGGCGTCCGCCACTGCTGCAACTGCCTTGCTCTGCCCGATGATTCGCTGATGCAGCACATCCTCCATCCGCAACAGCTTCTCCGCCTCGGTCTCCATCATCTGGCTGACCGGGATTCCGGTCCACTGGGCGACCACCTCGGCGATATCGTGCGAATCAACCACCTCGTCAAGGGTGTGCTCGCGCTGCCAGCGTTCGCGCTCCCGTTCGTACTGTTCTTCCAGGTTCAGCCGGTTCGACTTGATCATGGCCGCGCGCTCATAATCGCGCACCAGGCTGGCCTCTTCTTCTTCAGCTTCCAATCGGTCCAGTTCCTGCTTCATGCTCTTCAACTGGTCTGGCATCGAATATAGGGCCACCCGCAGCTTGGAGGCCGCCTCGTCCATCAAGTCAATTGCTTTATCGGGCAGTTTGCGATCCGTGACATACCGTTGACTGAGCCGGACCGCCGCCACCAGCGCATCGTCTGAATAGGTCACCTTGTGATGTGCCTCATACCGGTCGCGCAGCCCGCGCAGCATGGCGATAGTCTCTTCGGCGTTCGGCTCTTCGACATATACCGGGGCAAACCGGCGATCCAGCGCGGAATCGCGCTCCACATACTGACGGTACTCATCAAGCGTGGTTGCACCGATACAACTCAATTCACCACGCGCCAGCGCAGGTTTCATCATGTTGCTGGCGTCCAACGCGCCCGACGCAGCGCCCGCGCCAACCACTTGATGCAGCTCATCGATGAACAGGATGATCTCACCCTCCGACCGCTGGATTTCTTCAATGGCCGCCTTGAGGCGCTCTTCAAACTCACCCCGGAAGCGGCTCCCGGCGATCATGCCGCCCAGGTCCAGGCTGACCACCTTTTTGCCCATCAGGATTTCGGGCACATCGTTCGAGGCGATCTTCTGCGCCAGTCCCTCGACAATAGCCGTCTTGCCCACACCGGCCTCGCCGATGAGCACCGGGTTATTCTTCGTGCGCCGGCTCAGAATCTGGATCACGCGCAAGATTTCATCGTCACGCCCGATCACCGGGTCGAGCTTGCCTTCGGCTGCCATGCGAGTCAGGTCACGGCTGTACTTCTCCAGCGTGCGATAGCGCGTTTCGGCCTGCGGGTCGGTCACGCGCTGGCCGCCACGGATTTCCTTGATGACATCCAGCACGCGCTCTTTGCTGATGCCCGACTCGGCCAGGATGCGCGCAACCGCCGTGCGGCGTTCGCTGAGAATGGCCAGAAACAAGTGCTCTGTGCTGATATACTCATCTTTCAGGCGGTTGGCTTCTTCATTGGCCACGTCCACCACGCGCTTGACGCGCGGCGTGATGAACACCTGGCCGGTTCCGCCGCCATAGATCGCCGCTTTTGGGCTGGCCCTGAGCACTTCGTCCAGCCGCTGCCGGATAGTATTTTGATCCACGCCCATTTTTTCCAGCATCTGCGGGATCACACCGCCGGGCTGTTCCAACAGCGCCAACAGCATATCTTCGGTATCGACTTGATTATGCCCCTAACGCTGCAGGATTTCGTATGACCGGACGGCGG
>DAOUFU010000153.1:0-5391 GCA_034429275.1 Anaerolineae bacterium
AAGTCCGCCGGATTGAACCTGGCGCACGACATGGCGCGCGCGGCCATGCCGCACATGATCCTGCCGCAGCCGGGATCGCCGGAAGCGTTTATGAGCATGTTGGGGGGAGTGCTGCCGCCCAACTTCGACGAAATCCCCGTCCGCGACCGCGAGCGGCTGGTTAAGGGCAACCGCTACGCGGCGCAGCGCGGCATCCTGCGCGATGAGCTGTCGGCGCTGTTCAAGTCGTTTGGCCGGGACTACATGAGCGGCATGAAAGAACTGCTGATGCAGCTCTACGACTGCCCGGACTATCTCGACTCCAACACCAACAACCGCGGGCTGGTGGTTATTCGGGATGCGGCGCTGTCCATCCTGGGCGCGGCTACTCCGGCGGAACTGTCCGTTTCTCTCAGTCACAACGACTGGCACAACGGGACGCTGGCGCGGTTTGTGCTGCTCACGCCGGAGCCGGACTACGCGGAGCGCATCGCCGCGCGCGACACGACCATGCCGCCGGACCTGGTGCGCTTGCTGCGTCAATTGCACGAGACGCTGCCCGCACCGCCGGAACCGCAGGCCATCGGCGACGCGCAGCCCGTCATCGAACCCTGGTCGCTGGTGGCGACCGAGATCTGGGAGCCGCTGCATATCTACGAGCGCGTGCTGCGCGAGATGACCGCGCCGGATGCGCCGCTGGATGACCGGCTGCGCACGGTCTACGGACGGCTGCACATCCAGGCGCTGAAGGTCGCCATCATCCTGGCGGCGCTGGACTGGATCGCGCTGGGTGAACGCAAGCCAAACAAACCCATTGTGCGCGCGGCGCACTGGTACCGCGCCCGGCAGATTGTGGAGACCTGGCGGGCATCGGCTCACCGGCTGCTGCATGACCTGGGCGAGAGCGAAGAAGCCCGCCTGGAGATGCGCATCCTCAAGCTGCTGGCGTCCCATGCCAACGGCCTGTCGGTGCGCGACATCTACCGGGCGCTGCGCTCGCCGCGCAAGCCGGTGCTGGAAGCGCTCAAGGCGCTGGAGCAGGATGGGCAGGTCGAACAGCACTACGCGCGCAGCGGGCAGCACGGCCCCAAAGCGGAGTGTTACCGGCTGGTCGGGATAGAGGGGGCGTGACAGGTTGACGAACCTGTCAACCTGTCACCGGGCGTGACAGGTTCCTTTTGGGCAGGCTGGAGCGGGTCGTCCGATAGGGGCTACATACGGGGGTTTTGCCGTGAATGAAGTGGTGACATCCCATATCTGGGGGCAAGCTGTGAGCCGGTTTGGTCTGTGCCGAACGTGTCACGGCGGATTGACAGGTTCACGAACCTGTCAACCTGTCTCATGTCATTTGCCGGTGACACATTCATATGAGGGGGGTCGATGATGGACGTGGATACCCGGACTCTCAAAGCGCGGGTTGACCTGCGGCGTATCGTCGAGCAGGACCTGGGACCGGCCCCCATGCGCGGCGGAGGCGCGCTGCTGTGGCGCTGCCCGTTCCATCACGAGCGTAAGGGGTACAGCCTGGCGGTGTGGGCGGATGGGTTCCGCTGCTTCGGCAAGTGCCAGATGAGCGGAGATGTCTTCGACTGGTTGCAGCGCTATCGCGGCCTGAGCTTCCAGGAGTCGCTCGAAGCATTGGGCGCAATGCCGCGTACAGCACTCACCAGGCCGGCCAATCGTCCCACGCCACCGGCGGAGCCGCCGCCCGGCGAGTGGCAGGTCGCTGCCCGGCAGGTCGTCGAACGGGCCGAAGAAACGTTGTGGTCGGTGCGGGGGGAACAGGCACTGGAGTACCTGACCGGGCGTGGGCTGGCGGGCGAGACGATCCGGGCCGCGCACCTCGGCGTGGTGCCGGGTGGGTATCGGCAGTGGCGGACCATCGCCGGGCTGAGCGTGCCGTGCGGCATCACCCTCCCATGGATCACGGGCGAAACGTTGTGGGCGGTGAAGGTGCGTCGCGCTGCCGGACAGCCCAAGTACGCCCAGATTGCCGGGGGCAGCAGCGGCGGGCTGTTTCGCGGCGATGCGCTGCCGGGGGCGAAAGCCGTGTTGTTTTGCGAAGGGGAGTTCGACGCGCTGCTGGCGCACCAGGAAGCGGAGCCGCTGGTCACGGCGGTGTCGCTGGGTAGCGCCGGCGCCGGTTTGAGCGACCGGTGGATCGGCGACCTGGTGACGGTGCCGCTGATCCTGGTGGCGTATGACATGGACCGGGCCGGGGCAAAAGGCGCAGCTCGCTTGCAGGCGCTTTCCAGACGGGTGCATGTCATCCGTGTGCCGTATGGCAAAGACATCACCGAATTCCACCTGCAGGGTGGGGAGGTGTTCACCTGGCTGGCGCACGCGCTGCGCCGGGTGCGCCAGGACGCGATTGGGACTTCGCCGGCGCGCTAAAAAAGGGAGGAGACAGGCGATGAAAAGGGTCTTCAGAGGCTCCAGAATGGCCTGCAAGCGCTTGACAAACGGGTCAACGTGTTGTAGTTTGATGGCAGCCGAGAACAAAAAGGCGAACCGTGCGGAGTGCGGGAACACCCCACACGGTTCTAACCCGACACTGTGCCAGCCAGTGACCGGGCTGCATAGCATTATACAGAAACATGGGACTCCTGTCCTGTGTGGATTCCGCGGCCCAACTGACTCCGTTGTCGGATTGGGCCGCTTTGTTGTTCCGGGCTGGGGGAGGGTGTAGGCGATGACCAGATACACCTTTTCCCAGGGCAAAGTCATTGCGGAAACAGGGGTGTATGTGCCCGTCGTCCGCAAAGACCGGCGTCTGGCGCGAACTGGCGTGCTGATCGTCATTCCGCCCCAGGGCGCTGAAGGACAACGTGTATCCACAATCGATATGGACAAGGAGAACTCGCATGACCCCAAAGCGTAAGTATCGGTCTTCTCGTTACGTAGTTCTGCTGCCTGCAGGCTGTTCGCCCGATCAGACGGTGGCGCTGGAACAGCTTTGCCACGAGACGGTCGCGCGCCAGCGCGGTGAGGTGATCGAGGGCTTCACCGAAAACGACATCTCACCGCTGATGGACACCATCCTGGCCGGTGCCGCCGGGGTGATCCTCTACCCTCCGCATGAGTCACTGGTACACGATCCCCGCGTAACCAGCCTGGTGTACAGCTTGTTTCGTCTCCTGTTTGGGGTGAAGTTGTGCTGTGCCGGTGAACCCGACACCCGTGCTGTACCGCCGGTGCTCATCCAGGCCATCCTGGATGTCATCGAAAGCTGTGAGCAGGCCCTCTATGTCCATTCTCGATACCGGGGAGCGGCACGCTTGCCCTATGGCTATCGGTGGAATGGGACGGAAATCGAGATCGTGCCCGATCAGGCGGAACAGGTGCGGCGCATTTTTCAGGATGCTGCCACCGGGCAGTAAACGATATACGCGATGGGGGAACCCTTCCACATCTGGAGAAAGGTTCCCCTTGAAAAGTTGGCCCGATACAGCAATTGGATCCAAGAATGGAGCACAAGGTCATGACCACTCAGAAGCGAACCCGGTATGCGATCTATGCCCGTTACTCGTCGGACATGCAGAACGAAATCAGTCTGGAAGACCAGGAAGCAGTGTGCCGCCAGATGGTGGCGGAGAGGGGCGGCGTCGTGGTGGGCGTCTACAAAGATGGGGCCAAGACCGGCTGGAGCCTGGACCGTGAGGGCTTCCAGGATATGCGGGCGGCGGCTGAACGCGGCAAGTTCGAGGCAGTCGTCATGTGGAAATTCGACCGGTTGGCGCGCGATCACAACCATGCAGTCATGATTAAGATGCTGCTGCGGCGCGAATACGGGCTGAAACTGTTCTGCGTGGAAGGGTTCAGTGAGGATGACGAAGATGCCGGTCCTTATGGGGCGATGATGGAGCAGATGTTGGCGGTCTTTGCCGCCTTCTACTCGCGCACCCTGAGCACGGAGGCGAAGCGGGCCAAACACCAGCGGGCCATACGTGGGGAGTTCAACGGCAGCATACCGCCGATTGGGTACGACCTGGTCCGTGTGGATGAAGGGACAGAAGAACGACCGGCGGGGTTGTACATCAACCCGCGTCAGGCGGCCATTGTGCGCCGGGCGTTTATCATGTACTCGACCGGGGATTACAGTGATGCCGAAATCGCGGACTGGATGAATGCGCAGCGGGAAATCCAGAAGCTGCGGGCAGACCGGCAGCCCATGAACAAACACACGGTGCGCGACCTGCTGCAGAACAAGACCTACACCGGTCGTGTTTCCTATTCGGAGACTCTCTACAACGGCACGTTGGGGGAGGGCAAGAAGTCCAGCCGCCATCGTAAGACGTGGTATGAAGGCAAACACCAGGGGTTCATTTCGGATGAGCTGTTTGAGGTATGCCAGCAGGTCCGCGAAGGGATGGTCAGCCACCGGATGCCGACCAATCGGCGGCGGACGTATGTGTTGCATGACCGGGTGTTTTGCGCCCGGTGTCTGGTGGCGATGCCGCGCGGCTTGCAGGATGACAACTACGGCAAGATGCGTCCCGCCTGGGACCGGCGGCGCGGGACAGGTTACTACCGCTGCTTGTGCAAAGAACGGGGCTACGAGGACTGCGGCCAGTTGAGCATCCGCGAAGATGACCTCAACGAACAGGTGGTCGCGGTGCTGAGCGGGTTGGTCATTCCGGAGGATTTTCGCGAACGGGTAGAGAACGCCGTGCGCAGCCGGGTGGAGAACGAAGCGTCACTGCGGCGGATGGAGGAAATCCGGCAGATCATCGAACGCATCGATTTCCGGTGGGATCATGGGTTCATCGACCGGGATGAGTATTTCGAGAAGCGCGTGCAGCTTGAGCGCGAGATTGAGTCCCTGCGCCCCATTGACTACGATGAGTTGCATGAGGCTGCCGATTTGATCCGCAACTTCCGCACATATTGGGAGCAGTGCGCCGAGACGGACGAACCGGATGAAGCACGCCAGCAGCTCCTGGCGAAGATTGTCGAGCAGGTGATCGTCTACGACGACCGTGTGGTAGCAATTGCGCTGCATGGTGACTTCAATGTCATTCTGGATGGGGAGGAGTCAATGCCGGTCGAAATTGCGGAGGTTTTAGGGGAAAAGATTACCGCGCGCCATTCTGAAATAACGCGCGGTCGGTGCGGGAGCGACGGGCGTTGCACCCTCATCAGCCATCAATCCTTCCTGACCTGCGTCTGCGAGTATTGTATCATGATTTTCACTCACTTCAACCTGCGCCAACCCATCATCATCACCTTCGACGACCGTCGCGGCATGGGAATCCTCACCGCCCCTGGGGCCATCACCCTCCGGCTGGAATGGCTGGACGCCATCGCCTGAGCCGGGATCATCGTCATCCGGATGGAACGGGCGAATCGAGACATCCATCAGCAGCTTGAGGAAGGGTTTTGGTTCAATCGCCACCACCGGCCCCGCCTCAC
>DAOUFU010000154.1:0-3483 GCA_034429275.1 Anaerolineae bacterium
CGGAGCCGGGCGGCCTGGCGGTGCGCGTGGTCGGGGAATCGTCCGGTGGCGAGCGGCTGACCATCCAGCCGCCGGATGAGATCCGGCTGCTGATGGCACAGCCCACCTTTCACGAGGCGATCGGGCGCGACGTGTTCCGCGCGCTGAGCGGGGGATCGGTCGGTGCGCGGTTGCGGGCGGCCCTGGCCGATGCGCGCCAGGCCGTTCAGCCGCTCGCCCTGGAGCTTCACTTCGAACCCGGCGCGCTGCACGCCGCCGCCTATCCCTGGGAGCTGCTGCACGATGGCGCGCGCTTTTTGCTGCACGCGGGCGCGCTGCCCCTGGTCCGCTGTGTGCCGGTCCCGGCCCTGCCCCTGCCACCCTCGCGCCCGGATGAGCCGCTCACCCTGCTGGCCATCACCGCCACGCCATCGGGTCGCCCGGTGCGCCGGGCAGATGGCTCCGCCCTCGGTGAGGCACTCGCGCCCTGGGTCTCCGCCAGCCGTCTCGACCTGGCGACCCTGCGGCCCGCCACCTGGGACGCCCTGCGCGCCTGGGTGTTAGCGGGCGCGCCGGATGTGCTGCATCTCGAAAGCGGCGGGGCCGCGCCGGAAGCTGCCCTCGTGCTGGAAGACGCGCGCGGCGAGCCAGACCCGGTGAGCGCGGACCTGTTCGGTGCGCTGCTCGGCGGATCGCGGCTGCGGCTGGCGGTGTGGATCGGCGCGGGCAGCGCGGAAAATGCCGGGGCAGCCGACCAAATCGCCCCCGCGTTGATCCGGGCCGGGCTTCCGGCGGTGGTCGCGCTGCCGCATTCGCTGCCCGGCGAATCCACCCGGCTGACCGATCGTTTCCTGCGCGCGTTCTACAGCGCGCTGTTCGAGGGTGCGCCGCTCGAATCTGCCTTCGAAGGGGCGCGCCGCACCCTGCATCGCAGCGCAGCCTGGCACATCCCGCTGCTTTACCGCCAGGTTCCGCAGCCGCTGCCCGAGGCCGCCTCCCCGCCCTGCCGGGTGACCGTCATCACCCCACAACAGGTGATGCTCCACCAGCCCGCACGTGCCGGGCTGTGGCTGCTGCCGGAAGAATCGCCGCCGCCGGACCCGGTCGCTGCCGGGCGGCTGCTGGGCATCACCGCCGCCGAATGGGCCAGCGTGGACGTGACGCCGGTGCTGCCCCCGCGCGCGGGCCTGGTCCAGGTGACCGCCCAGGCCGAAGACTGCGCCCTCCAGGCCGATCACACCTGGACGGTCATCGCTGCACCGGCCCAGGGCATCGCCAGCGCCCCGGTGCATCCCCTGTGGTTCAGCCTGGTGCCTCAGCGCGCCGGGCGCATCGCCCTTCGGATCATGCTTCAGCAGGCGGGCAGCACATTCGCCACCGTGACCCACAGTCTCGAAGTCACCGCCGGGGACGCACCCGCGCCAGCCGACCGGTGGAGCCTGGCCGACCTGCTCACCGACTCCGCGCCACCTGCCGGGGCCGCGCCTGCTCAACCTGCCGAAGCCATCGAACCGGCTGCCCCTGCCGCGCCGCCATCCGCGCCGCCAGCCGCGCCACCCGCTGAGCCGCCCGGCTCCGAGCCGGACCCGCTGCGCGTGCCGGTCGAAGTTGCCTACCTGCGCACCACCGAGGTCCCGGTGCTGATCGAGCCGGAAGGCGGGCGGCGTTGGGTCGTGCTCGCCTTGTTGCTGATCGCACTGGCCGCGCTCGCGCTGGCCGCCCTTGTGCTGCTGCTGCGGTGAGCGAATTCCCCGCCGGGGACGTCCCCGCAGGGGACGCTGAAGCCGCCCGGCTGCTGAACCCCGCCGGGGGCTAAACAGATGCCCAACCGCCCTGTTTTTGGAGCGCCCGTCAGGGTGCTTTCTCGCTCTGAGCCTGCGCCCTTCAGGGCCAGGCGACACCCGGCCAGCGAACAAATCAACGCCGGGGACGTCCCCGCAGGGGACGCTGAAGCCGCCCGGCTATTGAACCCCGCCAGGGGCTAAAGCCGCCCGGCTAAACAGATGCCCGACCGCCCTGTTTTTGGAGCGCCCGTCAGGGTGCTTTGCTCTCTCTGAGCCTGCGCCCTTCAGGGCCAGGCTCTTTGTCCGCCCTTCAGGGCCGCTCGTCAGGGCGCAGGCGATGCCGAATTTGGACGTTCGCCCGCAGCGCCGTATAATAGGCGGCGCTCAATGGGGGAGCCGTTATACCACGTTTCCGCAGCGTCATAGGGGGCCCAGAATCGGCACGCGCGCGGCGGCGGGCACTCTGCCTGCGCGCCCGTGACGCACGCCCGGAGGAGATTGGCCATGTTTTTGAAGATGAACCGCCGCACCCTGACCGCCAGCCTGCCGGTGATCGCCGCCGCCCTGCTGATCGCGGCTGTCGGGAGCGCCGGGCCGCGCCTGTCGCTCGCCCAGGACGCCGCGACTCGCGCCCCAGTGCAGACCCAGGTCTGGCTCGACCTCACCGCGACGGCGGGCGCGCCGGCAGTCACGCCAGACCTCGCCGCGACCGCCACCTACCAGGCCGAGTTCGCCAATGCGGTCGCCACCCTGACCGCCCAGCCCCAGCCCCTGCCAATGGCGACTGCGGCAAGTTCGCCCACGCCCGCCGTCACCCCGGCCAATGCACGGTTCGCCCAGCTCGCCGCCATGGCGACGGCGCTCCGCACGGTCAATGGGGGCACCTTCGTCATGGGCACCACCGCCCAGGAAGCTGCCGCCGCCGTCGATGAGTGCACCTTCTATGGCTCCACCTGTGCGCTGGACTGGACCGCCGACTCGCTGCCCGCTCACCAGGTGACGGTGGACAGCTTCGAGATGGAAGTCTACGAAGTCAGCCTGTCGCAATATGTCGCCTTCCTGAACGCGCTCGGCCCCAACAGTCACCTGACCGGCTGCCAGGCCACCCGCTGTGCCTATCTCGCCAGCGAGACCGAGAGCAGCGTGATCACCTTCGACGGGACAAGCTACAGCCTGGTCACGCCCGATTTTTACGCCAATTACCCCGCGACCAATGTCACCTGGTACGGCGCGCAGGCGTATTGCGAGGCGCTGGGCCGCCGCTTGCCCACCGAGGCCGAATGGGAGCGGGCCGCGCGCGGTTCCGAGGCGCGCCTTTACCCCTGGGGCAATACCTTCAACGTCGCCTTCGCCAATTCCAGCCAGTCGGCCAACGGCGGCACCCAGCCGGTCAGCGCCTATCTGCAAGGACTCAGCCCCTACGGCCTGTATAACATGGCGGGCAACGTGCAGGAATGGGTCGCCGACTGGTACGATTCCGGCTATTACGCCCGCGCAGCCACCGGCAGCGCGATCAACCCGCCAGGCCCCGCCACCGGCCTGGCCAAAGTCACGCGCGGCGGCAGTTGGGATACCGCGCCGATCTTCCTGCGCACCGTCCACCGCCGCAGCGAGAACCCGGTCACCGGCACGTCGGCCATCGGCTTCCGCTGCGCCGCCGATCAGGCCAATTGATCCTGCCCTGCCCATCGCCCGCCGCCTGCGCAAGGGGCGTATTCCA
>DAOUFU010000155.1:0-12969 GCA_034429275.1 Anaerolineae bacterium
CCGCCCGCAAACGCCCCCTACACCGTCCCTACTGCCGACTCACCGATTGGATGGCGGTCTCGATGGATTCATAACTGAAGTTGAGCAGCACCCAGGGACCTCCGGCAGTGCGCCGCGCAAACACCGAGGGAGTCACGGTCAGGCCCCAGTCCAGGGCGAACTGGTAGTTGACGTTGATTGCATTCATGTACCGGCCCGACGAGATACAGTCCTCCAGCGCGTCCGGGTCAAGGTTCAGGCCCTCCGCCAGTTGTCTGAAGCGGGGCATGGTGAACACGTTCAAAATGTCCTCTCCCCACGCGATGCGGAACAACTCGCTCTCCATTTCCCAATACGCGCCCTGCTCGCCTGCACAGAAAGCCGCCTGGATACCGGAGTAATCGATATTGTACGTGGGGATCAGCACTGAGCGGAAGATCGCCCGCCCACTCAGGGCAAAATCCTGCACCTCGGTCGAGAAGATGGTATTGTGAAACTCCCGGCAATGGTCGCACGAGAAAGATGAGACGAATGCAAGCTCGATCGGAGCCGACGGGTCGCCGATGAAGGGCATCGTGCCGCCGCGGACACCTCGCACGACACCATCCGCCCCCTGGCTCTTCTGATCCAGCTTCCGGCTTGCCTCGGTCTCAGTATTGGCGAGGACCGGGTCGGCGCTGCCACCCACCAGCGGCACGCAATATTGAGGGAAACTGGCGCAGCTAATTCCCCTGGCCTCTTGTTCATCCTCTTTGGTCAGGCTGCTGTAGAGCGCCACAATGCCGATCGCCAGCGCAGCCACCAGCGCCACCGCCAGCGCGGCCATCTCCATGCGGAGCCGGGCTTGACGTTTGCGTGCCTGCATGGCCTCATAAGCGGCACGAGAAGAGAGTGGAACCTGTTGCTCAGAACCGGGCTTGTTATAAGCCATGCGCTGTCACCCCTCGCTTTCTCAAAGGAAGGTTGCCGCGCTACACTATACCTTGTCTGCGACGTTCTGAAAAGTGCGATGGTATACTGGGTGGCAGAAATGCGCACGTTTCCCCGTGCTAAAAGTGTTCTTTAATTCGGCATTCCGATGAGGATGGTTGAGCGATGCGAGCGACCGATATTATTGCCAAAAAGCGCGATGGTGGAGAACTCTCCACCGAGGAGATTCGCTGGTTCGTCGAAGGATTCACCCGGGGCGACATCCCGGATTACCAGGCGGCGGCGTGGCTGATGGCCGTTTTTCTGCGCGGGATGACGCGCCGCGAGACGCTCGACCTCACCCTGGCGATGGCCGAGAGCGGCGAGCAGCTCGACCTCTCCCCGGTGATCCCCTACGCGGTCGATAAGCACTCGACCGGCGGCGTAGGCGATAAGGTCAGCCTGGTGGTACTGCCGTTGGTGGCGGCGGCGGGTGTGCCCGTTGCCAAGATGAGCGGGCGCGGCCTGGGCTTCTCCGGCGGCACCAT
This sequence comes from Anaerolineae bacterium, assembly GCA_034429275.1. Lineage (GTDB taxonomy): Bacteria > Chloroflexota > Anaerolineae > Aggregatilineales > Aggregatilineaceae > DAOUFU01. Next base: position 1,437 of record DAOUFU010000155.1, read on the forward strand.
CGACAAGCTCGAAGCGATCCCCGGCTTCCGCGTGGAACTTACCGAGGAGCAGTTTCTCGCCCAGGTGCGCCAGATCGGCATTGTGCTGTGCGGCCAGAGCAAGACTCTCGCCCCGGCAGATGGTGCGCTCTACGCCCTCCGCGATGTGACCGCCACTGTGCCCAGCCTGCCCCTGATTGCCAGCAGCATCATGAGCAAAAAGCTGGCCTCCGGGGCCAACGCGGTCGTGCTCGATGTCAAGGTGGGCCTGGGTGCGTTCATGAGCACCGTCGCCGAAGCGCGCGAATTGGCTCAGATCATGGTCGATATCGGCTTCGGGGCCGGGCGGCAGATGGTCGCGTTGATCTCGGATATGAACCAGCCGCTCGGCTGCGCGGTGGGCAACGCCCTCGAAGTCGCCGAGGCCATTGAGACCCTGCGCGGCGAGGGTCCGGCAGACCTGCGCGAGCACTGCCTGGCCATCGGTGCCCACATGGTCCGGCTGGGCCGCCAGGCGACCGGGGAATACGCCCTTTCCGAAGCCATGGCCGAACTGGCCGGGCTGCTCGATCACGGCCAGGCACTGGACAAGTTCCGCGACCTGGTGGCGGCCCAGGGCGGCGACGTGAGCGTGATCGATCACCCGGAGCGGCTGCCCCAGGCCGCGCTCCGCGAGGACGTGCCCGCCGCCGAAGAGGGATACCTCGCGCAGGTGAATGCCGCGATGGTCGGCCAGGCGAGCCTTGTGCTCGGCGCGGGCCGCTCTCGCAAGGGTGAAGCCGTCGATCCCGCAGTGGGTATATGGGTCCGCCGCAAAGTGGGCGACCGGGTCGCGCGCGGCGAGCCGCTCTTCACCGTTTTCGCCAACGACCCCGACCGGCTGGCCCAGGCTCGCGAGCTTCTCGACCGCGCGCCTGTCTACCGCCCGCGCGAGCAGCAGCCGCTGCCCGCCTTCTACGATACGATTGACCAGCCATCCGGCCAGCGCTGACCGTTCCGCGCGGAGCCGGGCGCAACCCTGGCCCCACCTGGCGCGTAGATATGATCAGGCCGGTGGATGGAGGTTGAATCATGGCAATTGTGAAGGTCATCAAAGGGTTGGAGAATGTGCTCAAAGTCGTCACCGTGACCGAGAGTGTCGCACGGGTGACCGATACCAAAGAGCCGGAAGCGCTGGCCCCTGGCGAGGAGAATGAGATGAACGACGAAAACAAGAGCGGTACCCTGGTCGAAGAACTGGAACTTGAGGCGAAATACCTGGTCAAGCGCGTGCGCGAACTGCTGCACGAAGGCAACGTCCGCAAGCTGATCATCCGGGATTCAAAGGGCAAATACCTCATCGAAGTCCCCATGACGGTGGGTGTGATGGCGGGCGGCGTCTTTGTGCTCTATGCGCCGGTGATGACCGCCCTCAGCATGGTGGCCGCGGCAGTCACCAACGTCAAGATCGAAATCGTGCGCACCGATACCGGCGAAAAATCAGATGCCGGCAAACCGGACATCAGCGACGACGGCAGCGGCGAGGAATAATCGCCCCTCCCTGCCAGGTTGGATGTAACTCGCTCAGAGGGTACGCGCTCCGTTTCTCGCCCTCTGAGCGTTGTTTTTTGAAAACAAAACGGCGGCCAACGGGTGTTTTCCGTTGAGTTCACGCCTCGCGACCCAAAGGGGGTTCATGGCGTTTGAAGAGGTCTCCCCCGCCGCCGACAACTCTCCCAGCGCCTTCAATGCGCTTTCACGTCTTGCACATAGCCGCACGCTTAGGCGTGTGGCGAAACCCAGCGGCGTGAACTTTCGTGAGATACACCCGGTCAAACAAACCCTTGACAGCTTCGACCTCGATTGATATACTTGATTATGAATGGAGGACGAGAGGCAAATCATCGCAGTCTCAACGAAGCATTCACTGTTGACCCGCTGTCGCCATCATCGTCGCTAACACAAACGCTCGCCCTCCTTCTTCTCTCTCCAACAAAACACCCCGCCTCGCGTGAGACGGGGTGTTTTCTTTTCCGATCACCAAAACAACGCGCTGCTTTTAGCCGCCCGGAGTCGGTTCCCCGGCAGGAGTTTCCGTCGGCGTCAAGCCCATCGTGTCCGGCTCGCCTGTCACGATCGGCAGCTTCTGGAGGTTATACGGCAGGCCGCCCTGGGTCACCGTCAGGTACTGCGATGCGGTCCCCCCCTCGAACTTCTGCCCGCCGATCTCTACCGAGACCTGCACCCACGTGCCATCGCCGTTTCGCCCATTCAGCACCAGCGCGGTCCCGCTCGGCATTCCGATCACGACACGCCCATCCACGCTGGGCCGGTCGCGCAGGTTGAGGTTCGCGCCGGGGTTCAGTGTCACCATGCCGATCACGTCCTGCATTTCCGGCGGGATGAGCGGCGTGCCCGCTTCTTCCAGGTACCCGCCCTCGGTGGGATCGCCCTCTGGCAGCGACTCAATCGCCACTGAACGGCCCAACTGCGAGAGCGTCACGTACTGCGCCGACACCCACCCCACGATGGACGCGCCGTTTTCCATGCGGTAGCGCACCTGCAGCCAGGTCGGGTTAGTCGGCTGACCAACCAGGCCCTCGCTCGGCGCATCGACACGGCTCAGCGCTTCCACCTGCGACTGGGCAGGAATGCGCGCCAGCGCCTCGGCGGTCGGGCTGGGGAACCGGCGAAGCTGCAGGCTCACCCCCGGTTCAAGCTGCACCGTCGCCAGGACGGCATTGAAGATAGGCGTCGGGGGCTTGGGCGTCGTGCCCACCGCCTCGCCCGGCTCATTGAACGGCACGGTAGGCAGCCCGGCATCGATGAAGTTTTGCAGGTCCAGCAGCAGCCGGTTCTTGTAGCGCACGCTCAAGAACTGGGCCGCCACCCAGCACCGCAGATAACCACCGTCCGCCGTGTCGTAACGCACCGAGAGCCACAGGTCCTCGATGGTTTCGATCACAGGGGTGGGTTCCGGCGTCACTTCGCCCGTCTCCGGCACAACCGGCTCGCCCGGCAGACCCAGGATCACGAGCTGCGACCCGCTCGGAATCAGCGCGAGTGACTGCGCCTGGCTGTTGGGATACAGGCGGCAGTGCAGGTTCGCGCCGGGGTTCAGCACCACCGTGCCAATGGCCTGGTCAGGGACCGGCGTGGGCTGCACAACCTGCACCTGCACCGGGGCCGCCGGTTCCGAAGCCGGGGCCGACGCAGCCGGGGCAGTATCGGGCACTACTTCGGTTTGAGCGCTGGCGGTGTCCATCACCACTTCGCTCTCTGCGCTGGCCGGGGCCGCTTCAACAGGCGCAGCCTCGACCGGAGCTGCTTCCACAGGGGCCGCTTCCACCGGCGCAGTTTCGACCGCTGCCGCCATAGGTGCCGCGCCCCCCGCGAGCACCAGGCTCTCGCCCGTCACCGCGACTTCTGTACCCGCCGCGCGCGCATCGAATGGAACCGAACTTGCCGCATCGCCGAACACCAGCAGCGTGTAGTACATGCCGCCATAATAGGGCTGCGCGGGAACTACCAGGTCAAGCTGAGTGGCCGGTCCCGCAATGGTGACCATCATCATATATTCGCCCGGTTCCAGAGCCAGCGGCGGAGCCTGGGTTCCCGTGCTCACCTGCGAGGCGAGCACCGTCGAAGCCGCATCGCCCGCCGTAGCCGACACCGTCGCGCCAGGCACCGCGTTCACCACCGAAACCAGCGCCGCGCCCGGCGTCACATCGCCCACCGGGTCGGCAAACACGGTCAGTTTCACCATCGCGTCCGACGAACTGGACAGCACCGATCCCTGGACAACCACCGTCTGCGCGCTGCCTGCTTCCAGCGTGACATCAGCCGTCAGCAGCGCCGGTTCGCCAGCCGCCGCGCCTGCAGGGCGCACCGCCAGCGTATAATCACCGGCGGGCAGGGCCACATGCCCGGTCAGTTCGCCAAGCACCACGTTCGGGAACAGCAGCACATCATTGCCATACACATCAACCGGCCCCGCGTCCGGGCTGCCATGAGCCACCTGGACCCGCGCGGACCCCGCCGCCCCATTAATGGGGGTTTCCAGCACCAGTGCAAAGGGGGTCACCGGGCCGTCCAGCGCTCCAAGCGCCACAAAGGTATACAGCATCCCGCTGCGCAGCGGCACCCGGCCCATCGTCGCAACCGCGCTGGCAACCGCGCCGCCCGCCGGCACCATCACCAGGTCCTGCACGCCCGTGCCGATGTTCACCGTGCCGAACTGCACGCCGTAGCTCACGCCTTGCAGCAGCGGGCCGCCCGCCGTGGTCAGCACGTCCAGCGCGGGCGAATCCGCAATCGCGTTGATGGCGGTCAGCCGTGCCAGGCCGGGCGCGATCTCGTCCAGAATATCCTCATACAGCGAGGCTGCCGGTGCGGCAGGGGTGCCCTGCACAATCACACTGAATGCCAGGCCGCCCGTCAGAGGCACCGGCACTTCAAGCAGCGCGGGCGCAGCATCGCCTGCCCCGGCCTGCCGAACGGTCACCCGGTGCTCACCCGCCGGCAGCGTGAGATGCGGCGTGTAGTCCCCAAACGCCAGGTTGTTAACCGTCAGCGCACCATCGACATACACATCGACATTGGGCGCGCCCGGCACCGCGTGGACGAACCGCAAGCGCGCATCTGCGCTCTGCGCGCCCGCGCTCTGTGTCGCCCCCGGTGCGACCAGCACGACCAGCATCACCACTGCCAGCAGGGCAGTCAGTAACAGTTTCCGACTCATGATTTTGTGTCTCCTCGTCATTTGTTCGTGCCTATGCCCCCCAGGACGTCAAAAATCCTCAGCGCCCCATTCTAGCGCACCATCCGTCATTCCCCAATTATCATTCCGGCAAAGGCGAACAGCGGTGGGTCGGGCGTTAGTTTAGCCTGCCAGCACTGCCGCGCGCAGCAGCTCAAGCGTTTGCAGCGCCAGCAGGTTATACAGGGTAAAGCTGTACTGCGTCTCGTCGCCGGTGAACCACGCCCGGTAGAATCCACCGCTGGTCGGCGGCTCAACCAGGTGCTGGTGATCGTCCACCTTCAGCCCGTGCCACGGCAGCGCTTCGGCGGCCCGCCACAGGTTGATCACCGGCACGCCATATTCATTCCCCAGCCGGACCAGCGTCTCGTTGAAGGTCACCCGGTTCGGCACGCGGACCGCCGCCTCGTTGGGCCAGTTGGCCGTGTCGCCGGGGTGCGTCGGAAAAGTCACCAGCACGGGGATCACCCCATGCGCAATCGAGACCTCAACCACCCGCCGCATCGCCCGTTCATACTGCTCCGGCGTGAGCCAGTACACATCATACAGGCCCAGCATGATCAGCGCGACGGCGGGCTTGCTGCGCGTATATTCGCATTCCAGCAGCGAGCCTCCCCGCTCGCACAAGATCGGGTTGCTCAGCGCCGGGTCGATCACCGCCATCGAAGTCATGCCGGTATCCAGCGCGACGCCTTTATACCAGAAGGAATTACTCGCGCCACCCACCGGCTGCTGGAAGAAGTCGAGCGTGGCCTGCAAATGCCCATAAGGGCCGAGGTCATACGTCCCCGCCGCAAACGGCACCATAAACGCCTGCGACTGGCTGTTACATTCGCCCACCTGGGTGAAGACTCGCGCATTGTTGCCCAACGCCTGCCCCCGCGCGAAGATCTCCGCCACACGTGGACCGATGACCGGCACGACCGGCACCCGTCCCAGTATCCCGCTCGCCGGCGGCTCGACGATGCCTCCCGTTGATGCGGCGTCTCCCGGCTCCAGGATGACCGCTGGCGCAGCAAGCACCTCGCTGCTTTCCGGCAGCCGCGCCGGGGTGAAACCGTCGCGGTAGCTCAGGTAGATCGCCGCCACCCACCCGCGCAGCGCCCCATCCTCGCTGTGACCTAACACCCACGCCGTGGCGGCGTCCCTCGCTTCCAACACCAGGCCGGTCCCCGGCTGTATGGTGCCGATGGCGGCGTAAGTCGTCCCCGGCCCGGTCCGCAAGTTGAGCGAATAATCAGCCGTGGCGTCCGGCCCGCCCTGTGCCTGCACAGGCAGCAGCGCCCCGCCACCCAGCACCATCAGCAGCACCACGATCAGCGCCACCCAGATAAATGTGCGCATCCCCTGCATAAGTTCCCCCTTTACACACAAGGGCGGGATGCCCCGCCCTTCGTGGTGCCTGTTATTCTTCCGCAGGCAAGGTCCCTACGTGCCTTCCTGCCATTGGTTCAGGTATTCGACCTGCTGCTCCGTCAGCGTGTCGATGGTCACGCCCATCGACTCCAGCTTGAGTCGCGCGATTTCCTGGTCCACCTCGTGCGGGATGGTATACACCTGGTTATCCAGCGAGTCGTGGTTGGCCATCATATATTCCGCCCCCAGCGATTGGTTGGCGAAGCTCATATCCATCACGCTCGCCGGGTGACCTTCCGCCGCCGCCAGGTTGACCAGCCGCCCTTCGGCCAGCACGTGAATGGTTCGGCCATCCTTCAGGCGATACGCTTCCACAAACGGGCGGACCAGCTTCGGCTGCTCCACCGACATCGAAAGCAAGCCCGGCAGGTTCAGCTCCACATTGAAATGGCCGCTGTTGCACACAATCGCGCCGTCTTTCATCACCTCGAAGTGATGCGTATCGATCACGTTGATGTCGCCCGTCGAGGTCACAAACACATCGCCGATCGGCGCGGCTTCGATCATCGGCATCACGCGGAAGCCGTCCATCACTGCCTCCAGCGCCTTGAGCGGATCGACTTCGGTCACGATCACGTTCGCACCCATGCCGCGCGCCCGCGAGGCGATCCCTCGGCTGCACCACCCATAGCCGCCGACCACCACCACGCGCCCGGCCAGCAGCACGTTGGTCGCGCGGATGATGCCGTCGATGGTGCTCTGCCCGGTCCCATAGCGGTTATCGAACAGGTGCTTGGTCATGCTGTCGTTCACGGCAATCACCGGGAACTTGAGCGCCCCGTCTTTCGCCATCGCGCGCAGTCGGATCACGCCGGTCGTCGTTTCTTCGGTGCCGCCCACCACGTCCTTGAGCAGCTCGGTCCGGTTCTTGTGCAGCTCGCTGACCAGGTCCGCCCCGTCATCCATCGTGATGTGCGGCTTGTGGTCCAGCGCCCGCTTCAGGTGATCGTAATAGGTGGCGTTGTCCTCGCCCTTGATCGCGTACACCGGGATTTCGAAATGAGTCACCAGCGAGGCGGCCACGTCATCCTGCGTGCTCAGGGGATTCGAGGCGGTCAGCACCACGTCGGCACCACCAGCCTGCAGGGTCCGCATCAGGTTCGCCGTCTCGGTGGTCACATGCAGGCACGCCGAGACGCGCACCCCGTCCAGCGGGCGTTCTTTCTCGAACCGCGCGCGAATCTGCCGCAGCACAGGCATATCGCGCTCTGCCCATTCAATCCGGTAGCGACCGCCGGTCGCCAGGCCGAGATCCTTGACATCGTGTTCAACGGTCATGCAGTTAAGCTCCTCATCAGGGTATCCACTTGCGCCCGTGCGGGCACCGGGTCATTGTAGCATATGCTGGCCGCATTTTCGCCCCCCGGAATTTTTCCGGTCGAATCCGCTGCCGCGCCGTCATCATTCCTCGGAAGTCTGCCCGCCGAACACACTGTCCATCACTTCGAGCGCAAACCGCGCCGAAACTGTCGCCGGGCCGCCGCCCATCTCCATGCCGACCTCAATTGCTTCGAGCACTTCGGCGGGCGTTGCCCCTGCCCCAGCCGCCTGCTCAATGTGCCACTGCATACACGACTCGCAGTTGATCACCACGCCGATGGCCACCGCCATCAGTTCCTTGTATTTTTTGCTGATCGCGCCGTCGCTGTACGTCGCCTCTTCCATCGTCAGGAAGGCTTTGTACACCTTCGAGTTGAGATCGAGCAGTCGCTGATGCGCCCGTTTGCGCTGCCGCGTCAGCCCGCGCAGTTTCTCGCTGATGTTCATCGCACGCCCTCGCCGCTCCGATCACCTCACCGTTCGCCCCGCCGCAGCGCCGGACCCTCCAAAAACTGCACGGTCCGCCCGAAGCCCAGCCGCTCATACACGCGGATGGCGGCGTCATTGCCTTCGCGCACGTTCAGCACCACCGTGTCGATCCCGTCCGCCAGGGCCGCCCGCACCACGGCGGCGGTGCACTGCGAAGCATATCCGCGCCCCCGGCAGTCGGGCCGCGTGAAAACATTGCCGATTGCCGCCACGCCTTCCGCCCGCGAATACACATGGGTGCCCGCCGCCGCGACAAGCTCACCCCCCTGCCATACGCCGTAGAATACACCGTGCGCGATCTGCCAGGGATCAAACGCGGCGACAGTCTCACCCGGCTCTGCCGCCTGCTGGTACAACCCATCCAGCACGTTGGCCATCTCCGGGCCGATCAGGCGCACATCGTCCAGGCCCGGCGGCGTGAATGCTGCCGGGTTCAGCACCATCCGCCACTCAAAATGCTCGTGCACCCGGTCGTAGAATGCCCCCAGGATGTCGCCCATCTCCGGCAGCCACAGGTAATACACTTCGTCCGGCAGGTCCACCGCCGCCATCAGCGCGCGCACAACTTCACGCTCGCCAAACGCGGTGAGCACGGTGGGCGTCAGCCCGGCATACAGCAGCAGCACCGAGACCAGTTCACCGCCTGCGAACGCGCCGAAAAACGCGCTCTGCGGCCAAAAGGCATCATCGAGATCGCCCAGGGCGTAGGCCGTCAGTGCGCGGTCCCGGTTGAGATAAGCGCGCACACGCTCACGGTCGGTCAGTCGGTCAAGCGAACAAATCATGTCCGGTCCCTTCACGTTGCCGATCCCGTGATGATACCCGGTTGGCGCGCCGATTCCTCACCCGGCCAGCCACCGGTCAAGCGCGCCCTGGTCATCGAACTGAGTGCGGAAGCGTGCCACAAATTCCGCCAGCGTGTAATGGTGCGATTGTGTGCCGGGGTGTTCCAGCACATACGCCGCGGCTACCGCCCCGATCTGCCCGCAGAGTTCCCAATCGAAACCGCTGGCCATGCCCTTGAGCAGCCCGGCCCGGTAAGCGTCTCCGACGCCGGTCGGGTCGGCCACCCGCTCCACCCGGAACACCGGCACATGCACATGCTCGCCCTCGGCGTAAATGTGCGACCCTTCGCCGCCGTGTGTCACGATCAACGTCTTGCCCTCGCCCAGGAATTGCTCGCGCGTGAAACCCGTCTTCTGTTCGATCATGCTCCATTCATACTCGTTGCAGATCAGCAGGTCCGAACGCTCCACCCCATAGCGCAGGTCAGCGGCGTCCAGCCAGATCACCTGCTGGCTGGGGTCAAACATGTGGCGCACGCCCTCGCGGTGACATTCGTCGGCCAGTTCCAACATGAATTTGGGATCGCTCGGCGCGTTGATCACCAGGTCAGGCGGCGTGCTGACCGCTTCCACCAGCCGGTAGCCCTTCGAATAGGCCATCGCACCCGAATAGAACGACCCGATCTGGCAGTTTTCGCTGTCCGTATTGACGAAAAACGACGCCGTGCACACGTCCGGGATGTCGCGCACCGCCGAGGTATCGACCCCGTGCCCCTCCAACCACGCCCGGTAGTCGGGGAAGTCGTGTCCCGCCGTGCCCATCAGGATCGGGCGTTCGCCCAGCAGCGCCAGGTTGAACGCAATGTTCGCCCCCGACCCGCCGCGATGCCGCGTCAGGTCCTCGACCAGAAAGCTCAGGCTCACTTTGTCGAGCTTGCCCGCGACGAAATGATCGCTAAACCGGCCCGGAAAGCGCATCAGGTAATCGAATGCAATCGAGCCGCTGACCACAATTTTCATGAGTCATCCTCTCGCCTAACCACCAAGCACGCCCGCGAAGTATACCACCGAATCCTTCGAGCGGTAGTATGCTTCTGAACCTCTGCACATGGTGGCATACTGCCTGGCTGAAAGCGTACAATCAGGGCGTCAAACGGCGTCTTGCACAAAACGAGGGAGACATGGGCCTCATCCAGCTTCATTCCATCCGCGAACCGGTCTTCTGCCCCACCTGCAAGACCAAAGGCGCACCGGTCGATACGGCCACTGTCAAATGTTTACTTTCGGTCAGCTTGAGCCAGGTGCACGAGACGCAGTATTACTTCTGCCGCGATGCAGACTGCCCGGTAGTCTATTTCGCTGCGGACGGAACCCACACCTTCAGCACTCACCAGGTCCGCGAGCAAGTCTATCAGAAGGACCCCACCAGCGACGACGTCTTCGTCTGCTACTGTTTCCGATACACCCTGGGCGATATTCGCCGAGCCGTTGAAGCGGGCTCTGCCGATAATGTCATAAGTACGATCACCGCAGGTATTCGCAAGGGTCAGTGCGCGTGTGATTGGCGGAATCCACAAGGCGACTGCTGCCTGGGAAACGTCAGGGCTTTGGTCAAGAATCTCAGCACGCCCGATGAATAGCCCCAACAAGCAAATGTGACAAGATAGCCCATCCTGGGTCCTCTGTCAGCCGCCCCACGTGCCGATAAGGCGGCCTCAACCCATTTTCCCATCACCCGCTGCCGCCATTTCGTGTTATAGTGAAACAGGCGATGTTGCGGCCTCGCTATCAGATGCATCAGCCTGACGCATCGGGCTGCACACCCGGCGAACAACCACTTGAGCAGGAGCATACGCGATGAAACTGGAATCCTTGATCGGCGGCCTCAACCATGCCAACCCCGCCGTGCGCCTCGATGTTGTGCGCGTCATCGGCATGATCGACGAAGTGCGCGCTCTCGATGCGCTCCGCGCGCGGTACCAGCAGGAGCCGGAAGACAGCATCCGCCAGGCGATCAGTTGGGCGGGCAAGCGTCTGCTCCAGGCCCAGCAGGCGGGCTATTCCACCCTCAACGAGATTTTCCGCTATTTCAATATCGACCGCGAGATCGAAAACACGCCCGACGCGCTCGAAGCCGAGATGATGCGCAAGCTCGAAGACCAGCTTGCCAGCGATGTCCACCAGATGCGCCTCAGCGCCCACAAAAAGCAGTTGGGCATCAGCGCCGCCGCCGGGATAGGCATGGCCGTCCTGGGCAGCACCACGATGGGCATCAGCGCTGCCATGAGCGGCATGACCACCGGGGCCGGCTTTGCCAGTTCCAACATGGGCGATGATCGCCCACAGCTCGGCACCACGCGCAATCCCCCCACCGCGCCCACCAATGCCGACATCAGCACCTGGGTCAAGCGCCTGCGCGAAGGCAAGCTGCCCGCCCAGCGCGAAGCCGCCATCCTGGAACTGTCCGGCTTGAACAATCCCGCCGCCCTGCCCCATCTCGCCGCTGCCTTCATCGGCGATGAATCGCCCCAGGTCCGCGAAACCGCCCAGCGCTACGGCAAAATCCTCTATTGGAACTCCGTCTATTGGGACCTGGAACGCGATGGCACCATCAAAGCAGAGATGGAGCGCCGCCTGCACGCCATGGGCAAACGGACCGAGGTCGTCGGCACCGCCCCCTCAGCAGGGACGCCTGCCGCGCCGGGTGTAGCCGCTCCCAACGCGCCGGTGACGCCTCCGCCCGCCGAACCCCAGGTGGACATCGGCGAAATCCTGCGCCGCGCCCAGCAAGATCGCGAGCAGCGTA
>DAOUFU010000156.1:0-21060 GCA_034429275.1 Anaerolineae bacterium
CCATACCCGATCACATGGCCATAGTGCATCAGGGGCAGGCGATGCGCATCAACCGAAACAGTTTTTTGATGCGCTTGCCCTGGCCGAAAAACGGCGGGCGCGGGCGCGCGCAAAGATTCTGCGTGCAAAACCTTAATGCAAAAAGACTTGCCAAAAACGTAAATATGGCTTAATATAAAATTGTGACGTTAATCCAACGGATGTCGTCACCTGGTGGTCGACATGTTCCACCTTCTCTCTCCGATGGTACGGGCCTCAGCTGCGCGAGGCTCGTACCGTTTGTGGGACCGGCGAGGGGAGGGAAGTGTGGGTGAATGGACGGGGATGACCGATATAAAAAAGGGGGAAGAGAATGCCTGACAAAAAATACTCACACGACCGCGTGCCCGGCGAGCCGATCGTTGTGGTCACGCTCAAAGAAGGGTACAACGTGATGGTTGACGCGCCTGAGTCTTCTCAGGCGGGGATCACGGTGCTCAATTCGCTGGATGAGCAGGTGTTCTGGATTCTCGATATGCGCGCCCTGCAACTGGATCTCGACCTGCTGATCCAGGGCGCGGCACAGACGGCGCTCAACCCGAACTCGATCTACCGCCATCCCAATATCCGCGAGGTGCTGTTTGTGTTCGACCGGATCACCGACGTGGTGGAGATGGCAGCGGAAGGGCTTAACAGCGAGCGCTTTGGGTATATCAAGGCGCGCGTGTTCGCCAGCGTGGAAGAAGCGCTCGCCTATGCGCGGGCGAACACGTAGGGGCGAACACGTAGCACCGACCATCTCTCGATTGTGAACAGAAGAGCAGCCACACGGTAAGGGGCTGCTCGTTTTTTTCTACCGCTTTTTCTACCGCTCGTCGCCGGAGCCGCCCAGCACGCCGCGCTGCTGGCGCGAGGCGAGCTTATCCAGGTTGGCCTGGGCGACCTGCTCCAGGTCGAGGCCCAGTTCGGCGGCCAGCCGCGCCACGTACCACAGCACATCGCCCAGTTCTTTGCCGATGGCGGCAATCGACTCCGCGTCGAACGTGCCGCCTTTGTCGCGCACGACTTTTTTGACCTTGTCGGCCACTTCGCCCGCTTCACCGGCCAGGCCGAGCGTGGGGTAGATGGGGTTCTGCCCCGCGTTGGGATATTTCGCCGTGAGCGCGGCGCGCTGCTGGTATTCGTGCAGAGTCAGGCTCATGAGGTGTGCTCCGTGTGTTCGGATTCATACGCGGCCAGGCCCAGCGCAACCGAGCCGAGCACCCCGGCGCGGTCGCCCAGGCCCGGCGGCACGATGTAATGTTCCAGGTCGGCCAGGGCTTCATGAGTCAGGTAGCCGTTGATCAGGCCCTGGGTGATCTCGCGCACGCGGGGGAACAACTGGCGCTGGTGCATCACGCTGCCGCCGAGGATGATCCCCTGTGGCGAGAGGCTGACCATCATGGCGGCACAGGCGTGAGCCAGGTAATGCGCCTCGATCTCCCAGGCGATGTGATCGGTGGGCAGAGTCTCACCGGGGACGCGCCAGCGCGCCTGAAGCGATGGGCCGGAAGCCAGCCCCTCCAGGCAGTTGGGATGGAACGGGCAAACGCCGCGCTCCAACGGATCGGCGGGATGTTTGGGCATCAGCAGGTGGCCGGTTTCGGGATGGATCAGGCCGTGCAGCAGATTCCCTTCCACCATGACCCCGCCGCCGATGCCGGTCCCGATGGTGAAATAGATGAAGGTAGACCACCTCTGGGCCGCGCCCCAGCGATGTTCGGCCAGGGCAGCGGCGTTGACATCGGTATCGAAACCGATAGGCAGATTGGGGAAGGCTGCGCGCACTGCGCCCACCACGTCGGTGAACGACCACCCGGCTTTGGGCGTTTTGGTGATATACCCGTAGTGCGGGCTGGCCGGGTTCAGGTCCACCGGGCCGAACGAGCCGATGCCGATGCCCGCGAGCGGCTGATTGTTCAGCACCTCGGCCTGCTTGAAGAACGTGATCGCCTGGTTGAGGGTGGTCTGCGGATCGACCGTCGGGAAGCGCGCGTCGGCCAGGATGACGCCGGTCTCGTCGGCAATCGCGCAGACGAACTTGGTACCTCCGCCTTCAATGCCACCAAAAAGCATAGGGGTGCCTCCTGCAAAAAGACGCCAATAAGCGGAAAAATGGGTATTTTTAGCCCTCGCTGATGAAGGGGCCGCTGCCAAACACAGTGGGCGGCACGTGCACCCCCGCGAAGTTGGCGAAGGTCAGGTCGTGCATGTGCAGGCCCAATGCCGATTTGACGTGCTCGAACAGGGTCATGTAATTGGTCAGGATGCGCGGGGCGTGCTCAAGACCAAGCGCGGCCAGGGCCGCTTCGATGGCGGCGGGCGCGCCCTCGACTTCGACGAAGCTGCCGAACGGCATCTCGTCCAGCACGATCTCCACCTCGCCACCGGAAGTATTGAGGGTGTAGGTCGTGCGGAACTTCTCGTAGATCACCGAAGGGTGAAAGCCCAGGCGCTGCAGAATGATGTCCATCGTGTCGAAGTCGTTCACCTCCACTTCGGCCTCGAAGCGGGTGCGCACCCGGCCCTGCTCGGCGACTTCGGCGGGCGCTTTGAAGGTCAGCCGCACGCGCTGATCTCTGCGCAGGCGCAGCACGATCTGCTGGCTGCGCAGCGTTTCCTCGGCGTTCTCGTACCAGACGTTGTGCTCGTGCGTGCGCCCGGAACGCAGCACAGCCCCGGCAGTCTCCAGCCGGGCGCGGATGGTGTTCAGGTCGGGGGCGTACAGCTTGATTTCGGTCTCGGTCAGTGAAGCATTCATGGGCACCGGTCCTGCGGTCAACGGGTCAGGTGAGGCAGAGTATACCGCGAAGGCGGGTCATTCGTCACCCGGCGCAGATGAGGGCGTCAGGGTCAACGCACCCAAAGGATTGTTTTGGTTGGCGAGCCTCGCCTGGCCCTGCTGGACTTTGAGAAACTGACCGGCTATGGTGACCCGCGAGAGTCTGGCCTCACCCCCGACCTGCGCGCAACCTGCCGGGCGGGAGATGCGTAGTAGGTAGTGAAACGCGTGGATGCACCTTTGTGAGGATAACCCGAGGAGTCAGTATTCACCCCACCCAGACTCTTCGACCAACGAGGCCGAGCCGGTGCGCGATCTGCGTGCGGAAACCGGCAGCAATGGAAACGGCACGCGCCAGCTTCGGCGAGCTGCCCAGTCGGCGCGCCCGGTTCCGACTCTCAGCGTGCGCGCGCTGATCGAAGAACGCAACTATCCGGCGCTGGCCGGGCTGGTGCTGGGCGCTGTGGGATGCCTGGTGGTGCTTCGCACCCTGTTTGATCTCGACTTGAGCCTGTTCAACCTGACCCTGGCCGGGCTGGGTGGGTGGCTGATGACTAACGCCTGGCAGATGTATCAGCGCGCCAGCCGCACCTGGACCACCGTCGCGCAGAATCGCATGGTCGCCGGGGGATTGATCGCCCTGGTGGCGCTGATGGGCATGATCAGCCTGGACTGGTGGAGCCTGATGCTGATGGTGTTTGGCGGCTGGATGGGGTATGACACGTGGCAGCGTTATGAAGAACGGGGCCGCGTGGTGGATTCAAGGCTGCGCCAGCGCGCCTGGCTGGCGGCACTGGTCGGCAGCGTCGGGTTCTTCGGTTTCTTTGGTTTGGGAAGCGCATGGCCGCTCGTGCTGATCGCAGCCGGCGTCGCCATGTTATACCGGCGTCGCCGCGCCTGAAAGGCGATTTGAAAGGCGGCGGCCTGGCTTCTATCCCCCTACTGCGGGCGGATGTCTCCCCTACCTGGCATCCGCCCGGTTTTGTTTCTGGGGGCGCGGCTGCCGGGCAGGATCAGTCGGACTGGGGGCCGCCCTCGTCCTGCATGGGGTCGAAATTCGATTCGCGCAGCAGATCGGCAGCGCTGCGATCGGCGCGCTGCTCAGTGGCGTCTTCTGCCGCCAGCCGGATCACCGCTTGCTCGGTGCCGGTGCGGCGCAGGATGTCAGTTCCGCTCGGCTCGGAGCGGTCGCCCGGCTCGATGGCACGCCAGGTCGTCATTTCGCAGGTGGTGCGCCGCCAGTCGCGCAGTTGATGGCGGACTGCCGGCTCAGCATCGATACCAGAAGGGGTCGCGTTTTCGCTTGGCACAACATCCGGCCCGACATCCTCCCCAGGACCGGGCACGTCTGGTTGATAGCCCACTACCATACTCCTTCGATTTGGTCCCAAGACCCCACAACCATTGACATGTTCATTGTGACGTGTTTCGAGCGCGATTGCAAGAGTTGACCCGGTGTTTTTTGACGAATTTTTACAATTGGGCACGGCGGCCATCAAGTGACCAGGGCGCGCATCTCGGCGATGCGCGGGTTGCCCGCATAGACGCCATGATACCGCTCCGGCAGCAGGGCGGCGATGGCGCACATGATCTGTTCGGTGTAGTCGGCCAGGTCGTCGCCTTTGGCGCGGCCCTCCGGCAGGCGGAAGGGTTTGCCGATGGTGACCGTCACACGCGGGCGCAGACGCTTGAAGACGTATTCGGTGCCGGTGAGAGCGCAGGGCACGATCGGCACATTGGCGCGGCTGGCGAGGTAGGCAGCCCCATCGGTGCCTGGGATCAGGCCGCCGGTCCGGCTGCGCGTGCCTTCGGGCGCGAGCGCGAGGATCGCGCCGCCCTTCAGCACGGTGAGCGCGTCGCGCAGCGCCTGGCGATCCGCCGAGAACTGGGTCACCCAGATGAGTGCAAACAGTTGGAAGAATGGTTCCTTCCAGGTGCCTTTGTATTTGCGCGCGGCCAGCCCGATGGTGCCATACGGCGAGGCGCGCGTGATGGCGGGAATGTCCCAGTAGCTGAGGTGGTTGGCGACGGCGAGAAACGGCGGATCGGGCCAGTCGGCATAGCGGATGACCTGGTAGCGCGAGGTGAGGGTGGTCAGCAGCCAGCACAGCGGCTTGGCCAGCGGTGATTCCGACGAGGCGGGCCAGTCCGCCGGGCGGTCTTTAGGTGGTTTGCGTCCCATTGGTTGACTCCTTGAATGCGCTGTCAGGATACCGCACCGGGGACGGGCTGCGCAAGCGATTGGGAGGCCGGGCAGGGTGATTGCATCAAAATACGTGACCCGCGCGAGTCCGGCCTCACCCCCACCTTGGCCGCGCCCTGCGGGCGCGTTGTCGGTTGCCGAAAATTTCCGGAGAGGGGGCGAAGCGGCCCGGTTTTGGCCGCGCGGGGGTGAGGCCAGCCATTCACCGCCCCCACATCCGATTCCACGGTCAACATGCATCAGGGGCAGGCGATGCGCGTCAACCGGGACAATCTTTTTTGTGCGTCTACTCTGGTATCTCTCGTATATTGAAAGCAGCGAGGCGGCCCGCGAGCCGCCCCACTGTTTGTGAAGGTCTGGAGGATTGCTGCCCTGTGCCGCTAATGCTCGGCCTTGAGCGTCTCCGAGCGCGGGTCGAGCAGCGCGATCAGGCCCAGGCCGCCCATATTGGCATAGAGCAGAGGGGCCAGGAACGGCGCGCCCCGGATGAAACGTTCGGCCACGAATTTGCCTCCGGCGGTCAGGTTGTCGTCCACGTGCAGGGCCGCGCCGATCAGCCCGGTGATCACCAGCAGCAGCATCGCCACCACGTACACCACGAGGTCGCCGCGGTGTGGGCGATCCAGGAAGGCCACAAACAGGGCGACAAAGGTGGCAAACAGCCCGGTGACCACCGGAATCCATAGCCAGCGGTTTTCATAACCGGTGCGCGCGTGGTCGAGCACGCTGCTGATCACGGTGACCAGCGTGCCCAGGCTGACCATCAGCAGGTAGGCGCGCGTCTTGCTGAGCGGCAGAGGCAGTGTCCGGCCAAAGAGCAGGCGAAGCCGCCCGCTGTCGGGCGGGTCTTCGACCCAGGCGGCGCTGATGCCCAGCAGCCCGACCAGCGCGAACATGAGCGGCCCCAGGATGGGCGGTCCCCACACCAGCAGCCGCACCGTGACCTGTTCGCCGGGCGCGGCTTCCGGTAGCACGGCGCGCATCACGTGGAAGTAAGCCCCCAACAGGCCGACGCCAATGCTCGCGATGAAAACGAGCGAGGCCAGCACGGTCGCCAGCGGGCGCTGTTTGAGCGCGATCACTCCGGTGACCAACAGGATAGCACCTGCCACCGGGCCAAAGATGATCGGAATCCACTCATTGGGCACGATAGTTCCACTGATGTTGTGCGCCAGGTAGATATCGACTCCGAGAAAAATCTCATTGATGGCCGCCATCAGCAGCATGAGCTGATCCCGCGAGAACGGGATCGGCAGCCGCCGGATGGCAGGCGCGACGGTCGCAGCATGGTACATGACTAGCCGCCTGTATCAGTCTCAGCTTGTGCCGCTGCTTCGAGCTTCTCTGCCACCATTTCGCGCAGCTCGGAAAGGCTGCGCAGCACCTCATACGCACCGTGCCACTGCGTGTAGTCCGGTCCTTGCATCCACGCGCCAAACTTGGCTGTGCGGCCCCAGTGATGCCATGTTTCGTAGTGAACAAAATCGATTGGCTCGTCAAAGGGTTCGGCGGTCCACAGACCGGCATCCTTCAGCGGCTGGATGATTTCGTTGCTCTCGACGATCCAGGCATTGATGGCCTCGACCAGCTTATCGCCATCGGCATACAGGTCGGTGATGAAGTTGGCGTTGTGGCATTCCTGGCAGACGCCCTGCATCCGCACGAGGTTATCCTGCCACGAGGGACGGCGCTCGCTGATCGGCTGGAACAGGTACCAGGTCAGGCGGTCGCCCACGTCGTGCGTGGTGCCGGTGGTGCCAAAACCGCTCATGTGGCAGATGGCGCAGGTGGCTGCCGGGAAGTCTTCTACCGTCAGCGTACCCGGTTCAGCCTCCCAGTTCCAGGTGTGGCCCATCGTGTTATAGGCGATGCCGTGCGGCGACTCGACGTAGATTTCCCACTGGGGATGATCCGGGCCGATGTGGCAGGCATTGCAGGTTTCGGGCTTGCGCGCCTGTTCGAGCGAGAACTCGTGGCGCAGGTGGCATTTCTGGCACTGGCCCACCGAACCATCGAGCGCGGGCTTGCCGATGTTGTGGCAGCTCTCGCAGGCAAAGCGAGTCACCGCCTCGCCCTCGATGTGGTAGAGCGCGTTGCGGTCTGCGTTCGGTTTCACGGCAGCTTCAGGAATGGCGTCATAAATGGCGAGCTGCTCTTCGGTCAATCCGGCCAGGCCCACCATCGCCACATAGGCGGGGATGCCGTGGCGGCTGGCGTTGTACTGACGGACTTCCTGGCGGTGGCAGGTTTCGCACATGGCGGTAGTCGGGGAATTGAGCACCCAGGTGCCTTCGTGCTCAACTGCGCCGGGGTAGTCGGCTTTAACCTCGTGGCAGTCTTCGCATTTGACATTGGCCGCAGCCATCGTGCTGTGGCCATACTGCTGAACGATGCCGGGCGTGCTGCGTTCGTGGCACTTGACGCAGGCGTTATCGCTGTTGGCCAGGGCGTTGACTCGTTCGACTCCCTCGGCTGCCTCGTCGGAGCCGCCCAGGGCCATGACGACCAGTGTCACGCCGATCACCACCAGCACTGCCACCACCGCCAGAATCAGCACGCGGCCTGTGGTAAGCCATCGGGTCAACGAAGATGGTTGTTCGCTCATGCAGGGTCCCCCTTTGACAAAAAATCGAAAGAACTATCGGTCGCAATACCATTCCAAACAGGATTTTTGCGCGCGTTCGGCTCAGCCGCGCAAGAGCAGCAGCAGCATGGTGACCGGCGTATGCGCGGTGACGCTGTGCGGCAGGTTGGGCGTCATGTGGACCCAGGTGCCCTCTTTCGCCGGGTGCGTATCGCCGCCGAGTGTGAGGGTCGCCTCGCCGCGCAGGAAATGCAGGACGGCGGGCATCGAGGCGGTATGCTCGGAGAGCGACTGACCGGGCGCGAAGCCAAACATCACCACCTTGAGGCGCTCATCCTCGTAGACAGTGCGGCTGAGGATGCTGTCGGCGGGGATGTCCGGCACGGTGGCAGCGAGATCGGCAAACAGGGTGTAGAGGCTGGCAGAGTCAGTCATGGCATCCAGTATCCGGCCCGGAGATGCCGGGCAAGCGAACAGGCCCGGACGCTTGCCGGGCGAGAAGACAAAGAGGGGGCGTGGGTGCGCGTCAGGCCCCCTGTGTCTATAAGGGTACTGTGGAATGGCTGAGGGAACCTTGATCTAGATCAAGAAGGCTTAGCGATGGGATGACAGGCAGGCCGTCGTCACTGCGCAGTCGGAGACCATTCAAAAAGCCCTGACCCTTCCGGCTTACGCCGGTTCCCTCTCCCTCAGGCGAGGGAAAACCAGTCCATTACGCCGTCTCCCTGAGGAAGAAGGGGAACGAACCCGTTCGAGTTCAGCGAACTCTTTGAGTTCGCGGGATGAAGCCCCAAAAGCCTTTGCAAATGGTCTCTCACGGCGCGGTCACTGCATGGCCAGGGCATCGAGCAGGTCCGGGCGGACGATCGTCACCTGGTCGCGGGTGAACACGATCGCGCCCAGCTCTTCCAGCGTGCGCAGCGAGCGGCTGATGGTTTCCGGCGTAGTCGCCAGGTGCGCCGCGATGGTGACCCGCGTGATGCCGGGGCCGTTGGGCGTGAGTCCCGCCTCTTGCTGGCGCAGAAAGCGCGCCAGCCGCGTAGTGACCGAGCACAGCGCCAGGTCTTCCACGCGCTGAACCAACAGGCGGGCGCGTGCGGCCAGCAGGTCGATCACCGCCAGCGCGGCCTGGGGATCAGATTCGATCACCCGGCGCACGGCTTCGTAGGACAGGCTCCAGGCGCGCACCGCGCTGAGCGCCATCGCGCTGACCGGGTTGGGCCTGCCGTCGATGGCGGGAATTTCATTGAACGACTGGCCCGGCCCGATCAGCAGCAGGATATATTCGCGCCCGTCGGGGTTCAGCCGATAAATCTTGAGCCGCCCTTCTTCGACCATCCACAGCCCGGCAGAGGGCTGATCCTGCAAGAACAGGGTCTCGCCCGCGTCAAACGTGCGTTCCTGGGCCTGGTGGGCCAGCGCAGCGGCGCGGGCCGGAGTCAGGTGACTGAAGAAGGGTAGCGCCAGGATACGATTGGTGAGCAGATCGGGCATGGTCCTCACCTGCATCTCCGGGGATGATCAGCGCCCGGCAAAGCCGCTCAAGGGCACAGTCGCGGTGGCAGACTCACCCTCTTGCATGGTTACCTTCAGGTGCTGAGTCTTCTGCGGGGCCGAGGCCAGCGCGACCGTCACGTCCCAATCGCCGGGGCCGACCAGCAGCATCTCGCCCGGCGCGGCTTCGGCGTGCCCCACCAGGTCGCCCTGCTTGAGCGTCACCAGCAGCCGGTCATCCACCTCGACCGGGCTGCCCTGGTCATCGACCAGCGCGATCGCCGCCGCGCTGAAGGTGACCGGCAGGGTCGCCAGGTCATCGGGCGAGGTGTCTTCGGGGAAGGTGATGTCGCTCAGCCGGACCGGGCCGGGGCTGTTGATGATCAGGTCGTGTGTGCCCAGCGGCAGGGTCATCAGGTCGGTGGTGTGGAAGTAAAAAACCTGGCCGTTGGTGGTATTGGTGAATATGACCGGCATTGCTGGCGGGCCGCTGACCTCTTCCGGCAGGGTGAGCGCGAGCTTCGCCAGGCCCCACACCTTGACATCGCCCATGCCGTCCGGGCGCACCGGGACGCCGTAGCCGTAGGGAATCTCGACCGTTTTATCGCCGGAGGTGACCGTCACCGTGCCCTCGGTGCTGGCGACCTGGGTCAGCGTATCCGGTCGTACGGCGACCAGAAACTCGGTGCCGCGCACGGTGATGGTGGCGTTGGGGGTGTCGATCTCAAAGTTCGAGCCGTCGCCGAGCAAGCTTTGCACGCTGTTGATCGCCTGGCCGACAGCGATCTCTAGCCGGACATTCGTCCGCTCGCCCGATTGTTCCAACGCGGCAAGGGTGGCGGTGGTGCCGCGCGCAAGGCGGCTCTGCTGCCCGGTGAACAGGGTCAGCACGGCTTCGCCATCGTCACTCACCTCGATCCGGTCGCCGGGGCGCACATCGACGCGCTGCCCGGCGGCGAGAGTCTGCGACTCTGTGCCGGTGGTGAGCGTAACCTCGCCTGCCGTAACGTTCAGCGTGCCGGTGGCGGCGACCCAGGCGGCGTTTTCGCTGCCCGGCTCGTCGTCGGTATCCAGCGAGAGCAGGCCCACAATGGCGGCCAGGGCCAGGACGAGAGAGGCGGCAAACAGCATCCAGAGACGGGTCGTTTTCGACATGGCAAGAATTCTCCTTCACATTCGCTGAGTGTTGGACAGCTCCGGTTCACGAACTCGCAGCTCGTAGGCATCGACCGGCTCGCTGCGGCCCTTGACGGCCAGTGCATGGTGCGGCAGCGGGCCGAGGCGATCGGCGGCCAGGGCATAGGTGCGCGCGCCGAGCAGCGCCGATCCGCCCGCCGCCGCGCCCGAAAGACGCGCGGCCACATTGACCGTATCGCCAATCGGCGTATATTCCAGGCGTCGGCGCGAGCCAATGTTGCCCACAATGGCCGGGCCGGTATTGACTCCAACGCCAAACTGCACCGGCGACTTGAATGCCTGGCGCGCGTTGAGTCGCTCGATGGCGATCAGCATATCGCGGGCGGCCTGCGCGGCCAGCCACGCGTGATCGGCCTGGGGGTAGGGGGCGTTCCAGAAGGCCATCAGGTTGTCGCCGATGTATTTGTTGATCGCGCCGCCATAGTGCAGCACGATGGTGCTCATCTCTTCCAGGAACAGGTTGAGCAGGCCGACGACTTCGGCGGGGGGCAGCCCTTCGGAGAGCGCGGTGAAGCCGCGCACATCTGCGAAGAGCACGGTGATCTCGCGTTCCTCGCCGCCCAGTTCCAGCGCGCCCTGATCGAAGGTCTCGACGATTTTCTGTGCGATTTCCGCCGAGACGTAGCGGCTGAACAGGTCGTTGATCTGGCTGCGGCGGCGTTCCTCAAACAGGTAGAGCACGATCAGCGTGCCCGCATAGGTCAGGCCGAGCGCCAGCGCCGGGGCCAGCAGCTCGATCACCCGGCTCCATACCAGGAACGAGACGAATGCCCACAGCAGCACCCCGGCATAGGCAAGCAGCACCAGGGCTAGGCTGGCATACCAGCGCAGGAAAGGCAGCGCGGCTCCACTCAACAGGGCCAGGGCCGCCGCCAGCGCGATCTGCTCGTTCAGCGGCTGGTCGCGCAGCGGGAACGAGGTCGTGCCCCGGAAATAAGTCAGGCGGAACAGGCCAAGATCGAGTACGCCGGTGACCCGTGCGCGGAAGGCCGGGTGCGATTGGTGAATGGTCTCGATGGCGTTGGCGTGGATCTCGACGCCGTACATTTTGTCGCCGGGCGAGGCACTGGGCACGGGGTAGGTATCGGGCAGGGCGGCGGCATCGAGCGCGCCGATCAGCACGATCTTGTCGGTGAAGCGCTCCGGCGGGATGCGCCCCTCGACCACGTCCACCAGCGAGTAGGCGTCGAATGCTGCGCCAGAGTCCGAAGCGGCGGGCAGTCCGGGGGACGGCGCGCCGTCATCGGCGGAGCTGGGAGCGGCATGAATGACATGGGACGGCGGGCCAAAAAACGTGATGCGCATCTGCCCGAAGTCGTCGGTGTAGAGGGTGCGCCCGGCGAAGCGCACCGCGCCGCGCTCGATGCGCAGCACGTCATCGGGCGGGAAGTCGAGATAGGCCTGATAGGCGGCCAGGGCCAGCGCAGGCATGGGGAGATCGTCCTGGGCGACGAACAGCGGCAGGCGGCGCACGAATCCATCATCATCCGGGCGCACGTTGACATGGCCGAACGCGACCCCGGCAGCCGCCAGCGGTGCGGCAGGGCGCGCCAGCGTGCTGTAAGCGAAGAGTTCCCCGGCGCGGGTGATGCGCTTTTCGCTGTGAACCGCGCCCAGCACCGGCTGCACGACCGTCCCGGCTTCGCGCATGGCTTCGGCCAGCACCTCGTCCGCCGGGCTGGGGTCGATGAAGGCGATGTCGAAGGTGATCACGCGCGCGCCCGCCTCGTCGAGGCGGCGCACCAGGTCGGCATAGACTACGCGATCCCACTCGACCGGCGAGCGGCCAAACGCGGCCAGGCTGGCATCATCCACCGCGACGATGACCACCATGCCGGTGGTGGCGCGTGGGCTGTAGGTCAGGTCGTTGAGCCGTGTTCGCACGCCGACCAGCAGGTTGGCACGCAGCCCCGCCGCCAGCAGAATCGCCACCACGCCGCCGACGATCAGGCCGGCAGCGAGGCGGCGCAGCGGCTTGCTGCGGTGGACAAAAATCAGGCGCGCGAGCGAGTGTTGGAGCATCCTGGCCTGCTGTGTGTCGGTCGATGCGCATTACAGCCTGATTATAGACGAATTCACCAGGGCCAACCCCCGTTAGCGCCGCGCGCCATAAGCGGCAATCAGGGCGGAGACATGGTGCAGCGGGCGCGAATCGAAATGAGTCGCGCCATCGAACACCAGCGTTACCAGGTCCAGGCCCTCATAGCCCCGGCTGTTCAGCGTGCTGACAAAGGCTTCGAGCGCTGCCTGCGAACTTGAAGGCTCATCGCGCGAACCGACCGAGATCACGACCTGGGCGGGCAGCGCCGAATGGGCCTCCGCGTAGGCGCGCTCGTGACGTGTAACCACCGCAAAATCGGGGCTGCCGGCCAGATAGCGCGTGAAGAGGTCCGGCGCCTGGAACAGGGCATAGAGCACAAATTCGCCGCCGTAGCTGTGCCCGATGATGCCCACATCCGCCGGGTTGGTGCGGTAGTCGGCGTTGATGACGGGCATCAGTTCCTCGCGGATGAACTGCAAGAACGGCGCGGGCTGGCGGTGATAATCGCGCTCGCGCGAGGCGCGGGCGCCCAATAGATCGGTGGGGTAGCCAATGCCAACCACGATCAGCTCCGGCATTTCGCCGCCGATGGGTCCGGTATGCGCCACATCGGTGACCGTCCCAAACGACAGGTGTGGGTCCAGCACGTAGAGCACCGGGTAGGTTCTGTTAGGCTGGGCGGCATAGCTGAGCGGCAGCGCCACCGAAATCCGGTAATCGTCATCGACGACCGCCGAATGGATCACGCGGTCTTCAGAGGCTCCGAGCAGCAGCGTGACGGGTGGGTAGCTGCTTTCACCGCCCTGGGCATGGCTCGATGCCGGGCCGAGAGAGGCTGCCAGGAGTCCGGTTGCCAGGGCAGTCGCGATGTGAAGGATGGTTCTGGATGGAAGCGGCATGGCGGAGAATCCTCGTGTTACTCACCTCTGTTGGATTCCGATTGTAATCACGAGGCCGCGCTGCTTGCCACAAGGCCGCGGATTCATGGGCAGGCGGTGACACCTGACCACAAAACAGGTGAGGGTCGTGCGGTGACAAACCGCCAGAACGATGGTAAGGTACCGGGCAATAGTGACCCACTTTGCGAAGGAGTATGCATGATGCCCAGCACCGTCTATTGGGGGTCCCCCCACCAGACTCAACTTGACCACAGAGAGACCCTGCCCGCCAAGCTCGACCTGATCCTGGAACAGCTCAAGGTCAGCGAGCGGGTGAAAGACCACCGCGTCGCCATCAAGGTGCATCTCGGCGTAGGCATCGGCTATTCGGTGCTGCACCCGGTGCTGGTGCGGCGCGTTGTGCAGGCTGTGTTGGCCGGCGGCGGCAAGCCGTTTGTGACCGATCTGCCGTGGTGTGTTGAGGGCGCGGCGACGCGCGGCTATACGGCGGAGACGCTCGGCTGCCCGATTTATCCCAGCACGGGCCTGGACGACAAGACATTCGTCAGCCGCCCGTTCGAATTCCGCAACGTGACGGAATTTCACATCGGCACGCCGATTGTCGAGGCGACCTTCCTGATCGACCTGGCGCACGTCAAGGGCCATCCGCAGACGGGTTGGGGCGCGGCGATCAAGAACCTGGCGCTGGGCTGCATGGACGGCGCGACACGCAGCGCGATGCACGACGTGGTCCACTGGGACCCCAGCTTCTTCAAGGACAAATGCCCGGACGAGGCGACCCGGATCGCCATCCGCGATTCGTGCCCGTTTGGGGCCATCGTAGATGACAAAGAGGACCCGAATGGGCTGCACCTGCACGATTACAAGTGCAACGGCTGTATGCGCTGCACGAAGATCGCGCCCGGCGCATTTGGACCGCAGCGCAGCAATCAACTGGCTTTTATGGAAGTGTGCAATATCGCGGCCAAGCTGGTGCTGGATACCTTTGAGCCGGAGAACCAGGTGTTCATCAACGTCGCGAACAACGTCACGCCGGTGTGCGACTGCTACGGCATCACCGGGCTGCCGATGCTGCCCGATGTGGGCGTCTTTGGCTCCAACGACATTGTAGCGGTGGACCAGGCAGCACTCGATATGCTGGGGCAGCACCAGGTGATCGAAGCCAACCTGCCGCGCATGATGGAGATCGTCACGCGCGAAGGGCACCCGTTCCAGCAGGTGCACGGGCTGTATAAGGACCCGCAGTGGCAGCTTGATCACGCCGAGGCGATGGGCATGGGGACGAAGGCGTACACCCTGGTGGATGTCTTCCCGCTCACCGTGCCGGATTTCAAGCAGGATACCTATGTAAGCGCCCAGACCAACTGAGCGGCACAGGGGGCGACTCGCGCGCGCCGGGGATGGGGAAACTCGTCTCCGGCGCGCGCTGTTTGGGGGGCAGGGTGATTTCGCGAAGATCAGTCAAGCCAACGAAGGTCGCGCCCGATTAATAGCTCCGTCTGGTGCAGGTGGTGAGTGTTCTTCATGACAACAGTGCGCATCTCAAAACAATGCTTCTGCGCGAGGTTCTGAATGGCATCTGAGGGGTCATAGGTCATGACAAAATCCCCGGCCAGGGACCGGGCAAGCGAAAACAATGTCTCATGGTCGAGCGTGTGGTGGGTGTAAAGGCGGCTGCCGGGGTGCCTGCGAGAAACTGTGTACGGAGGATCGATGAAAAACACGGTACCATGTTGACCCTGAAAAGCACGCATGGTATCCAGTCCATCACCGGAGATAAAAGTTAGCTGGTGGCGAATGGCGTCAATATCACGGATTCGCCGCGCCAATGTCGCCGGATACCACCGTGAGCCAAGCCCTTTGCCATTTTCTCCCTGCTTGATCTGCCCCGCGCCTGGGGCCAGAATGCCGCCCCGGTTGATCCGGTTCTTGAGAATGGTCTGAAATGCGCGCTCACAGCAGGTGAGGGGCGCGCTGTTCAATGCCTCGGCCACTGAATCGGGGGTCAGCCGGAATTCCAGGATTCGGGTAGCGAGCTGGTCGGCTTCACCGCGATTGATGATGGTATCCCACACAGCAGCGACTTCTGCATCGATTTCGACCAGCGTGACGCGCTCAACCAGGCCGTCGAAAAGCGCGCTCAGCCCTACGATGGCACCGCCCGCAAAAGGCTCGACCAGGTGGGAGCGTTGGGATATCGGCAGACTCTCCAACCATTGACGGATGCGCGGAACCAACCAGGTCTTTCCGCCAGGATAGCGAAAAGGACTGCGGTGCTGGACCGACGCAACGTTGACGATAGTCGGCAGCGGATCTGGCGAGATGCCGGGTAGTGTGAGTTGTTTCATGGCCTCATTATAACAGGTCGGACAGGGTGGTGGTATCTGGGGCGGTGCCGCCTTCCTCGAATTTCTGGTCCAGCTTTTCCTGCAAATCGCTGATGAAATCGCCGATTGAGCCGGGCGCAGGTGTGGCGATTTGGTCTAGAATCGCATTGAACCGGGTGAACACTGTCTGGACCAGGCTCAAATCATATTCATTACGCGCCGGGTCCAGCACCAGGTCGTAGATGATCCAGCCCACATTCGCCTCTTCTGGCGATACGGTTGGCAGCGGCGGCAGCGATTCAAAAAAACTCCGTTGAAGCGCGACTGCCTGCCGCTTGTTCCATGACGCCAGGATGCCGCCTTTGTACATAAGCTGCGGTACCAGCCGTTTGCGTGATGACGAAAGATAGTCAGGCCGCGGCGGGGTGGTTCTTTGGGGTATCCCGGCGGATCGATACCCTGCCGGGTCGTGCATGAAGTGCTCGTAAGGCCGCCGAACATTGCCCGAAATATAGACTGCCTGGACTTCGAGCGCTCCAAAGTCCAGCACCTGGCCACGGTCGTCATAGGCTACCAGGACCAGACCGATGTTGCCCGCCGACCTCCCCTCGATATCGTTCAGTCGCACCTCTCCCAACGATGTCCATCGCGTACCTGGCGCGAAGAAGAACGCCGCTGCGTGCTCTGTGATATGCCAGTCCTGGCGGAAGCGCACCGGGCAGGTGATGACAGGCGTGGCATTGCCGTCAAAGATGCTGCACACGCCCAGCGGATCGTTGGCTTTGTCTTTTGTACAGTTGGCGATGCGGTTATTGAATGGGCACAGTCTGTTCTGGCGATAACGCCGGGCGCGGTCGGTTACGTTATCCACCGGGAAGCCGAACACTTCGGCTAATGGCTGTTCGATCATGGTTGACTCCTTAACTCGCGCGCTTCCAGGTGCCGCCGACCACGCGCCAGAGGATCGTCTCGCTGATGGATGGGTCCTCGGCGGAGGGGCTGACATCGACGTAGGCGTAGGTCTGGCCGCTCTGGGTGTCGCGGGCGATGGAGACCCGGCGCACGGCAGGGACAGGGCGGACCGCGTAGGTCACATCATTCAGGCGGGCATAGGCGGCAGCTGCGGCGTTGGGATCGTCCAGGTCGTACAGGCCGAGCATGGCGTCGCGCCCCTCAAACTGGGCGAGGAACTGCATTTCGAGCGCCAGCCGTGCCTGGAAGAAGCCGCGCAAGTCCAGCCCGTTGAGCTGGTCGGCGCTGATCTGGCTCATGCCCAGGCCGGAGACCGCCAGCAGCGCGTCGTTGATCTGCGCCGCGCCCTGCTGCGCCGTGCTCAGCACGATCATGGGCGCGCCGGGGCCGTACTGCGCGACCAGTGTCCCCACAAAGCCCGGCTCGGCGGGTGAGGAATCCGACCCGGCCAGCAGAGTCTCGGCCAGCCACCGGGCAGAGTCCTGGACCAGCCAGGCGGCATCGGTGGCAGCAGGCGGAGCGAAGCCGCCGGTTGCTATGTCTACCAGCCGCGCGGCGACCGTCTCGGCGACCTGGCGCGCCAGCTCTGGGGCCAGCGCGGTATCGGCGCGGGCGCGGCCCACCAGCGGCGAGGTGATATGCAGCCGCCAGGGATCGTCGGAGGCCCAGGTGACGACGGCGGGATACTCGGCCACGATCTCGACGGTCAGCGGCTGGGGCGGCACACATCCCAGCAGCGCACAGCCGCGCACCCACCAGTCGTTGAGCGGATCGGCGAGCGCCGCTGCCAGCATATGATCCAGCTCGTGGTAGGTGATGGTCACGTTGGCGCGTTTGATCTGCCGTTCCTCGCCCCAGAAGGTCAGATCATCGGGGACGCGCCGCCAGCCGCCCTGGTTGGTTGGCCCGCCGTCCTCGTAATACCAGTAGAACCAGACCACGTGGTAGGGCACGCCGTCGATGATTTCCTCGACCACTACGCGCCCGCGCAGGCCGTCGATAGCCGCGTCGATGACGGTGCCCGTCAGCGTGACGCGGTGCTGCTCTTTGAGCGCCTGGTATTCTTCGAAGGCCTGGCTTTGTTCCTGGAGGAAGGCACTGCTGGTGCTGCGCTGGATCGCCATGTAGCCGGGATAATCGCCCAGGCGGAGGGCGGTGGTCTCGATCTCAACGGTATCGAGC
Organism: Anaerolineae bacterium; assembly: GCA_034429275.1. GTDB lineage: Bacteria > Chloroflexota > Anaerolineae > Aggregatilineales > Aggregatilineaceae > DAOUFU01. Next base: position 17,700 of record DAOUFU010000156.1, read on the forward strand.
AGGTCCTGGCGATACTGGGTGTCTGCGCTGCGCAGCCGCCACACGATGGCGAGCACCACCAGGCCGAGCACACAGGTCAGCACGGCGATCAGCAGCAGAAACTGGTTGCGGGCACGGATGCGCCGCTGGCGCGCCGAGGGGTCTTCCGTCGCCCGCGTGTTGGTCTGCTCGGATTCGATCTGCCAGTCTAAGCGAATGCCCATAGAGTGTTTCTCTCATATCCGGTATACTCCCCCCTGCTGCGTGGGGATTCTATCCCAACCGGGGAGGGAGTCCAAACCCGGCGCGGGCCGGATGAACCGCCTGTTTAGTTTTTTTCTCATAGGGAGAATTTACGATGCGCAAATGGATATATGCGGTGCTGCTGGCCGCGCTGATCGCGGGGCCGGCTCTGGCCGGGCGACCGGTGCGCGCGCAGGGCGATGACCTGCTGCCCTACCAGGACCCGGAACGCCCTATCGAGGAACGGATTGACGATCTGCTGGCGCGCATGACGCTCGACGAAAAGATCGCGCAGATGACCCAGGTGGAAGTGGGCAGCATTGTGCCGACCGACCTGGTCACGCTGGGGATCGGCTCGGTGCTGAGCGGCGGCGATGGCGACCCGGTGCAGGGCAACGATGCCGTGTACTGGGCGGCGATGACCTCGCAGCTGCAGATGGCTGCCATGCAGTCGCGGCTGGGCATCCCGCTGATCTACGGCGTGGACGCGGTGCACGGGCACAACAACGTCACGGGCGCGGTGATCTTCCCGCACAACATCGGGCTGGGCGCAGCAGGCGACCCGGACCTGGTGGAGCGCATTGGCCGGGCGACGGCGGAAGAGATGGCTGCGACCGGCTTGTGGTGGAATTTTGGCCCGACGGTAGCCGTGCCGCAGGATATTCGCTGGGGCCGCACCTATGAGGGTTTCAGCGAGGATACCGCCCTGGTCAGCACGCTGGGCGCGGCGATGGTGCGCGGCCTGCAGGGCGACGACCTGGCAGACCCGTTCACAGTGGCGGCGACGGCCAAACACTTTGTCGGCGACGGCGGCACCGCCTGGGGAAGCTCGACCTTTCTGACGGCCCGAATTGACCGGGGCGAGACGGTCGGCGATGAGGCCGTGCTGCGTGCCGTTCACCTGCCGCCCTATATTGCGGCGCTGGAGGCGGGCGCGCGGGTGGTGATGGCGTCGTTCTCATCGTGGAATGGGCTGGACATGCACGCGCATCACTACTTGCTGACCGATGTGCTCAAGGGCGAATTGGGCTTCACGGGGTTTGTCGTCTCCGATTGGGGCGGCATCGACGATGTGGCTGCCACCTACAACGAGGCCGTCGCCGCCGCCATCAACGCCGGGATCGATATGGTCATGGTCCCCCAGCAGTACCCGATGTTCATGCAGAGTCTGCGGAAGGCGGTGGATGAGGGCACAGTCTCCGAGGCGCGCATCGATGACGCGGTGCGCCGCATCCTGCGCGTGAAGTTCGAGCTGGGGCTGTTCGAGCGTCCCTATCCTAACACCGCGTGGCTGGACCTGGTGGGCAGCGAAGAACACCGGGCGCTGGGCCGCGAGGCGGTGGCCCGGTCTCTGGTGCTGCTCAAGAACGAGAACAACACGCTGCCGATCGGCCCTGACCTGCCGGTAGTGCTGGTGGCAGGCAGCGCGGCGGACGACATCGGCATGCAGTGCGGCGGCTGGACCGTCACCTGGCAGGGCGCACCCGGCGCGGTCACCGAGGGGACGACCATCCTGGAAGGGATCGCGGAGGTGCTGAGTGCCGGATCGGTGCTGGAATATGACGCTGGGGGCAACTTCGACGATGTGCTGCCCGGCCAGCAGGTGATGGTCGGGATCGCGGTGGTGGGCGAAAAACCGTATGCCGAATGGTTCGGCGATACGCCCGTGCCGCAGTTGAGCGCAGCGGACAGACAGGCGATCGCCAACCTGCGCGAGCGGGTGAACCGGCTGATCGTGGTGGTGGTGTCGGGCCGCCCGCTGATCATGACCCGTGAGATCGAGATGGCCGATGTGGTGGTCGCTGCCTGGCTGCCGGGCACCGAAGGCGCGGGCGTGGCGGATGGCCTGTTCGGCATTACGGCCATCACCGGCAGGCTGCCCTATACCTGGCCGCGCGAGGCGAGTCAGCTTCCGCAGACGGCCATCCCCGAAGGCGAGGCGCTGTTCCCGTTCGGCTATGGGCTGCGCACCGAGGCGGTTGATATTTGCTGTTCGGCACGCTTCAAGCACTAGTACTACAATCGCAGATCGCCCTCACCCTAAATCCCTCCCCCTCAGGGTGAGGGACTTTCAGAGCTGGCTCCCCGTCTCCCTCAGCGAGACGGGGCAATGGGCTGGTTTTCCCTCGCCTGAGGGAGAGGGAACCGGCGTAAGCCGGAAGGGTGAGGGCTTTTTGAATGGTTTCTCAGTCGAAAATTTCCGGCTGAGGGGGCGAAGCGGCCCGGTGTTGGCCGCGTGGGGGCGAGGCCAGCCGCGTTCGCCCCTCATGTCCGATCGAATTGTTACCGTGCATCAGGCGCAGGCGATGCGCCTCACCCGAAACAATTCCTTCGGGTCCGTTCACCCTGCCGAAGTGCTATGGGTGATTGCTAGAACTCTCCGTGATGTAGAGCGTCCCCGAAACCGGCACGCCCTGCGCGAAGCTGCCAACCCATACATCATAGCGGCCCGATGCCGGGCTGTTGAAGTCGATGGTGGGATTCAGCGTACCGAACGAGTCATCCACACAGAAGTAGCTGCCAGCGGGTGAATTGATCACCAACGTCGTGTCGCTGGTGCCAATGAAATAGAAGCGCAGCAGGGGGAACGCGCCGGAGGTGTAGTTCAGGCTGAAGCTGGGGGCGGACGCGGTGAACCCGCTGCACCCACCGCCCAGGTAGCTGACATCGACCGGGCCACCCGCCGATATGAAAATCGCATAAGGATCGGGCACGAAGCCGGAGGTGAGGGCGCTGGAGCCATTCACCGGCGGCAGCGAGAAATTCAGGGTGGCGACCATCGGCAGGGTGGGCGTGTAGGTCGGCGTGAAGGTGGCTGGCGGCGCAAAGGTGGCGGTGAAGGTAGGCGTCAGGGTGGCGGTTGGCAGCGGCGCGAAGCTGCCCTGCGGAATCCCGGCGCAATTCCCCTGCGTGATGACCTGCTCGATCAGGTTGGAGACCCAGCCTTCCAGCCCGCTGCCCAGATCGACCTGCCACCATGCGCCATCCGGGCTGCGCCCGGTGACGGCCAGCACCACGCCCGGCATCCCGGCGGCAATGGCCGGATACTGGACGCTGGGGCCGCTGCGAATGTTCACCGCGCCGCTAAAGCTCACCTGGCATTGTCCTGCAACCGCGCCGGACTGTGGAGCAAGGGTGG
>DAOUFU010000157.1:0-8782 GCA_034429275.1 Anaerolineae bacterium
GAATTCCAATCCACAAATCCCAACGCATTGCGCGCCTTTTCCGCAAATTCAGGATCGATTTGCCCACCATATTCCAGATAGTCTTTCACCATCTCATAGACGAAATCCCAATCGACTTCTTCGAAGGGCTTCATCAGTTCCTGATAGAAGTGCAGGAAGTTGCCTTCATCGGCTCCCCACTTACCGCCCAGGCCCAGCACTTTGAGCAAATCCCATACCTCAAGCGGATGTACCTGCATAGGCGTCGCAGTCATCAAGAGAATGGCTTTGGCCTGGAAGTTCGGGGCGGTCAGCAGATCGAGCAGACGGTTTGGGCGGTAGATGGGCTGCAAGAAGTCTCGGCGGCGAGCATGATGTGCTTCGTCCACCATCACTAGGTCCCAGGGGCGCGCGGAAGTGACCTGTTCGTACCGGTCGCGGCGCTTGGCAAGCTGGCTGGACGCAATGAACATATCAAACGCATCCCAAGGGTTAGTGGTGTCGTACTGCCACGCCAGTTCCTCACCCGCATAATTCCGAAAACGCCCACCTTCGTACAACGGCACATCGAGCACGAATTTCTCGTAGAGTTCTTCCTGCCACTGCCGCGCGACTGACTTGGGAACGAGCAGCAGGCAGCGCTTCACACGACCGGAAATAACCAACTGTCGCAGCGCCAACCCTGCTTCAATGGTTTTGCCCAACCCGACCTCATCGCACAGTAGGTAGCGCTTGGGATAGGTGTCGATGATCTTCTGCGCGACGCGCATCTGGTGCGGCCAGGGCGTAATCGCACACGTCGCCGCGCCAAGCTGCTGGGCATTGGGGAAGTAGGGGACGTCTCGGATGAACTGGAAGATCAGGCGCTCACGGCGGAGTTTAGCCTCTTGATCCGGCGACGGACCAACGCTAATGGCTGCCGGAGCGAGCGGATCATGTTCCGGCGCACTGGCAGGAACCAACTTCAGCAAGGTGTTTCGTGCCGCTTCAGGAATGTCAAAGGCGATCCAATCCGGCTCACGGCCCTCCCAAACACGATTGAAGCGGTGTGCGACTTGAGCCAGATAGGGACGGCTGGTATCCCATGAAAAATAAACGCTGAATTGCTCGTAGTTGCGCTGCCAGCCGGTCATTGACTCGTTGATACTGCCGCTGAACGCGACCTGGTTGCCCTCAGAATCGGTAAACAGTCCTTCTTTGGGATGGTAATAATCCTGGGCTAATTCCGCCGGGATAGGCAGGCCATTGGCATCGCGCGGCAGGACGACCTTAATCTGCAAGGTGCCATGCGCCACCATCCACGCCAGGATTTCCAACCGGCGGCGCAGCAAATCCTCAACCGGCTGATCCAGCGCGGCCAGCAGCTTCTCGGTGACGACTCCTTCCAGCGACGAACCGCGCGCAATGGCGTCCACGTCCTCGCGGCTGAGCTGCGCTCCAACCAGCAGCCGCATCGTACCGCCGTTAGCGACCAGACCCGCTACACCAGCGCCTGCCACGGCCAGAGATGAACTGCTGAAAAAGCCCGTGCTGCGGTCATATTTTACACAGCGTTGCAGTGCAGGAATATAGAAGCTGTTCAGTCGATCATCCGAGGGGCCGTACGAGATTTGCCACTCGACTTCGCGCAGCGAGGTCATGCGTCTTCCTCCTCGTCCTCGGATTCCTCGTCGTAATCCTCTTCGTCGCCCTCGTAGGGCTGGTCGAACAGGCCCAACTGGCGCGGGAGTTCCGGCGGTGCTTCCTCCACTGGGACTTCAAGATCGGTGAAGAAGTTGGCACGCAGACGTTCGAGCAATTCCGCCTCGACACGCACCCATTTTCCCTTGACCTGCGTGCGCGGGATGGCGTTCAGCAGCGCCTGGATGCACTGCCGGAACTGCCCATCATTCATCAGGCCGGAGCGCTTGAGGAACGACTCGCAGGCGTGCGTGCCGTCCTCTTGCAGGACCAGCAGCGCGGTGTGAACCGCGTCGATCATGCTGTCGAACAGGGCGAGATCAGGATCGACCATGCCTTGTTTGCGGCGCTGCTTGGGCGCTTGCAGTACCACGTAGCTGCCCTTCTTGGCGACAAGATTCTTGTGCCCGCGAATATCGCCATCCAGGTCCACACCCAGTGCAATTGCCAGCTTACGTGCCTCGTCGTAGGGGAACTCAACGGCCTTAAACGCATCCCAGGCCATCAGATACCAGTCGGTGAACGGGTCAAAGTCAATGTCGCGGCCCAGCAGCAAGCCCTGCTTGCGCAGTTTGATGACTTCCTCGCGCGCCAGGTCGAGCGCAGTTTCGGGACGAAGCGGGCGCGGATCGCCGGTGCGCTCGTCGATCGCGCTGGTGAGCACCGGCCAGTGCGCGGAGATGACCGACAGTGCCGGGCCGAAGGTGCTGATATACAGGTCCACGCCGCCGATGCCCTGTGCCGCGAACTCGGCGGCCTTTTCGCGGGCGATGCGCTGCACCTGTCCCCGGATGTCGTCCCACCACACCGGCTCGCCAGAGGATTCGCGCTTGCGACAGGCCAGCAGAATCGTGCTGGCGGCAGCGTTTTTCTTGGCCTGGTGCAGCGAGTGTTCGCTCTCGGTGTGGACCGGCCACGAAGCCTGGACCGAAAAACCCGCGTTGATCAAGGCGCTGGCGAGCGTATCCCATGCTTCGACCTTTTTGTGCGTGAACATGATGGTCAGCACACCATCATCACGCAGCACCCGGTGGCACTCGCGGAAAATCGCCTCCATCTTGCGCTGGTAGTCCTGCTCGGCCAGCTTACGCTTGTTCCCCCCCACGCCCGCAAAACGGGCGACGTTGGCGACGGCTTCATCGTCTTTGTTGGTCAGGTGATCCTGGAAGAACTCCGGGAACAGGTGCCCCACCGACCGTTTGAGCCAGACATAGAAAAAGTCCGAGAGTTCGGCATACATCACATTATCGTAGTACGGCGGATCGAAGGTGATGTTGTGCAGGCTGCGGCTGGTAACTTGGGCTAGGTCAGTCGCTGCGCCTTGAATGACTTTGAGACGATTCACAGGTGGTGTACTTTCGCTCTGCCATAGGGTGAATTGCGATGGACTGCTTAGTTTCGCAATGCCAGTGTAAGCATCCGCGATTTGATCAAGTGCCCAGGGAAGTAGGTTAGCTGAAGCATCCATCTCGGCAGGGCGCCACATGAACTCGAAATTGTGACGCTGAAAGACGTGGCCGATTACTTGTCGATTTGCATGCCATGTGCAATAGAGCGAATTCCAGTCCGCTGCTTTGTCCACCATAATCCCCAAATATGTCTCCGCCGCTGCTGCACGATCTGCATCCAGGGCGGCATGCAGATCGGCGCGGAGATCGCGCAACGTCTCCAGGAACGTGAGCATCGCCTGCAGTTGGCGCGGGGAGAAGAAGTCGGCCCAACGGTAAATCCCATACATCCGATGCCCACGATCATAATTGGAGACCTGATCGATCTCTTCAATAGGCACTAACCCCGCCGCCTCCCACCTCGGCAGATTCTCCGCCAGCGCGATCTCGGCACGCCTTACGGCCTCTAGATCGTCGCGGGTCGGCGCGCGGAAGTCGAACCCGCCGGGGCGTTTAACCGCGACGGCATAGAGCATCTGCCCCATGCGTCCTGCCTGGGCCTCACGTTTGATATAGTCACCGTCTATCGCCTCGTTCGTCCAGGGCGATAGTCCTACGCCCCGGCTAACCGTGCCCGCGTCTGGGTCGAAGTCAATCGCATCACCGCGCTTGATAATAAACTGGGGTATATCCCAGGCCGGGTTGGTGATCAATTGCACGGCAATCGGGTCGCTGCCCCGGCTCAACCACCAGTTCGGCGAGAGCGGCACGGGTTTGCCAGTGGTTGGGCAGGCCACCGTCCGCGCCCAGAGGTAGGCGAAGATGCTCTCGCCCGGCTCCTTCGGGAAATAGTCCGCGAGCCGTTCTTCGACCCGCCGCGCCCACTCCTTACCCCATTTCTGAATGTCTGCTGCCAGTCCTACTCCAAACCGCGCCGGGCAATCCAACGTTGCTTTAAGAATGACTGATGCCACCGGGTTCAATTCGTTGGCATAGGTGGTGAAGCCGTAGCGCAGCGCCTCAAACGGGATTGAACCACCGCCCGCTGTCACATCCATCACCGACAGATCACGCGCGCCCCAGGTGTATTCAATCAGATCGCGCATCAGCGTCAGGTCTTCAGGGCTGGGATTAACCGTAAACGCGCGCGGCGCGCCGCCGTAAGGATGCACATCGAGCTTCAAGTTGCGCTCTTTCGCCCATTGGATGAGCTTGCGCCCCGCCACCGGATCGCCCCGAATGCCGAGCAGGTGCGTAAACCACTCACGGTAGCTTTGCTCGTTAGGGAAGCGCTTGTGCAGATGATCCGGCCAGTCTGGGGACCACTGCGGCAGCACGCCCGCCAGGATCGCAGCACGGCTGACGGTCAGCGGTCGGCGCGCCCACCAGACATGCAGAAAGTACAGCGGCGGCAATGCGCTGCTTGCGCCACGTTCGCGCTGGCTCTCTGCGCCAACAGCCTCAAACGGCAGCCAGTCTTCAATCAGGACGGCGGGGCGGGTGGTCATAAGTTTTCTCCAGGTCATTAATCGGCAGACAACAGCACGCGCAGCGCCTGCTGTGCCCGGCTGCTGTAAAACGGGTCGGTACATTTGCTGTACCAGTAGTAGGCTTCCTCAGAGGGCATCGCACGCAGTTCGCGCGAGATCGCTTCGATGCGGTCCAGGCGCGAAAGCGGGGCGATGGTCAAGAATAGAAGCCCCAGACGCAACCCGGTTTCCTCATCCAGGCGAAATGGAGCCTGTCGTTTGGGGGAAAGGTCGGTTGCTTTGTAGCCGCTGCGCCGAAGGGCTTCCAGCACATGGTCTGCCACCGCCTGCAAGTTTACCCCGCCCAGGCTCACAATCCGCTTGGCTTCCGGGGGGACTCCATTGACCTTCACCGGCCACTGATAGAGCGCCAGTGCATAACTCTGCTCATCGCGCGGCTCGACATGCAATTCAAAAGGCGTTTCTGGATTATAGTCACCCGGCTGCGGCCCCGATGGCTGCGGCGGAGTCAGATATTCCGGCACCGATGCCCCTTCAAGCACCTCTTCAGGAACTTCGAACAATCCCAGCCGTCCGCGCATGGGGATCGGTGTTTCGAGCCGCTGGGGATTTGCCAGCCGCCAGCCGAGCACATCACCCGGCCAATCGCCCTGGTCGAGATGTTGATCTCGCGTCGCTGCGAAACTGTCATAATCGCATTCGACCATATCCACAATTTCCACTGTGCCTATGATGGCCCCCCGCGTCAGTTCATCGGGGTTCACGTCGTAGGCTTCGCAGCCATCAGGCTCTATCGTATAGCCCGCGTGGATCAGCACTTGTCCTCGGTAGTGCGTGCGCCAGGTTCGCAGTTCAATGGTCTTCCGGCCCTGCATGATAAGTTATGCCCAAGGCTGCCGGATTGAGATGGTTTTCATCGGCGAGCGTCCTCTACAAACGGCTCGGCGCGCACCGTCATGTACCCAAATCCCATCTGGGAACACACGTCGTGGATCGTTCTGAATTGATCGCCTCTCACTTCCAGACCCTGCGGGAAGTCCACCGTTAGCGTGGTGCGTGCGTTGACTTTCCGCCCTTCCTGCGCAAAGGTATCAGTCACCTGCTTGAGTCTTTTGTAGCGATCCCAACCGCCTTTGAACGATACGTGGATCTGTTCGCCACCGTTGAACTCGGCTGTCAGGCTTTGTTCTATCCAGAAATTGCCTCTGCCCATCTGGGGAATAGCCAGCCCCAGTGCCCGCACTTCATTGGCACCCTGCTGACCATCACCCTGGATGTTAATGGTCAATTGGCGCAGCCATTCAATGCCCTGATCCACGCAAAGATCGTAAATACGTTGGAATGCCTGACTAGGTGCTCCCGAACCTTGCAGTTCCTCGCGTACTGGCGGCAAGACCGTTCCGCACGTGCACTCATTAATCGGATTCTTGCATATAGGACAGAATTCTTTAACAGGGGGTGGAGGCGGAGGGAGAGTCACACCCTTTATCGCCCACCCAAGGCGCTCATATTCCTCAGGGATATATAGCTGAGCTTCGTCACTGATCTGAATTGCAGGTGATGGGGATTCGGCACTGTACCCCATTTGTTCGACAGCGTCGTAGTAAATCCAAACGTTTTGTTCGATCCCGTTACGGATAGTTTTCTTGAGTTGGTTGAGGTCCAACATCATGCGCAGGTTCATTTTGCGGGCGAAAGCTTTGCGCAAGTCTTCCGTGCTGAGATGCGTTTGGCCCATGTCCCAGGCCCGCGCTTTGATGAATTTGGCCGAGAGTGGTTGGGTATCCTGTGTCTGGACTTTTTCCAACGATTTCAGAACACGCAGTACAACCTCACTCTGGTCGACATTCACTTCACCCTGATCTTGTGCTTGCAGGAGTTCACGCGCCAGGTTGCTATAAGCTTGTGGCGTGTCTGCGCTGGGATAGTAGAGCCACTTGTACGACTTGGTAATTGCTACACGCACTTCTAGCTCAGCGCTATCACCCATACGTTTGAGTTTTTGCCGCTGATCATCATAGAACTCACTCATGCGCTCCGGATCACCCAGGATACGTTGAATCGCGAGATAACGCTGCGCATTGGAAACCATGTTATCTACCTGATCACGGTCTGCCACCAGGAAGACTAGGTTGTTCTTGAAGGTTCGATACCCTTCCTGCGCACCAGTATGGTTGAAGAGCCGCACAATCAGATCGGGCGGAGCGGGATTTTCAGTAGCAGCGATGGCAGCATCGTAGTGAACGATTACTAGCTTGGGAGTCCCCGCGTCATCATCCACATCTGCCGGTTCGCTAGGGAAAAAGACGGGTTTGAAATAACCCTTGCGCCATACATCACGAATACGACGGTCCAGTTCCATTTTGGCCTTAACCAAACCCACCGAGCCGATTTCGTCGGCGACGATTTTGTTGATCGACGGCTCAGTCTTGAAGCGATACCGGTGACCATCATATTCGAAGAACCAACCTTTGTCGGTCAGGCGTTCCGCCGCTTTTCTGATCAGGGCTGGGTCATCGTTTGGAGTAAGCACTGCCAGGGTGAGATCGGTCGGATCGATACCTGAAGCAATGCCCTGCGTAAGACTATGCAGGAAAGCGGTGGACGCAACGCGCCGGGCAAAGGGAACACCTCCTACCATTTCATCCAGGATTTGAGCATGTGCCTGGGAACCAGCCAGGGGACTCACAATATCGGCTTCGATCACCTGCTTGAAGCGCGGGCGCTCAAGGCGGCTGGTGAGATCGTTCGCAATACCTTCACTCGCCAAGTTCACATCGAAAGGATGAATCAGGAAAATGTCATCCTGGGGATAGTTCCACAGTTCCCGGATCACCATTGCCAATAGGCGCAGAGCACCGCGAGTCTTCTGGAAATTGGGGATGGTCGAGACCTTGCGATTAAGGGCAGTTAGCAGTTCAGGATGGAAGGGATAATCAGCTTCCATTTCCTGCCTGTAGTCAGCACGTAAAGCCCTCTGAGGAAGGTCCGCACCATATTCCAGGCACTCACGGTAGTAGTCCATGTAAACGCGAGTGGTTTCTGCCGCCGCTGCGCCATCGATGCGCTTAAATAGTCGGTGCGTCACGATAGCTGCGATCTCGGTTTCGGCGGTGGGGGTGATCACACGCTCCTGACGTGCAGACAAACGTTTGGCTTCCGCAAGTTCGCGTTCGATTTGTTGACGCAGCTCGTCGGTTTCTTTGCCAAAGGCGTCAGATGAATCAGCTAAAGTCAGTACAACCACGACGTTTTGTTTGCTGGCCGCAAACTCGAAAAGCGACATGAGGAAAGCAACAGTTTGTTCGGCCAGGTCAGATCGTCCGGTCGCAGTTGGAACAGTTTTTGCCGAGCGAAGATGGCGAGCGACCTCATCCAGCATGATCAATGTCGGGGCATTACCGATTAGTTGTTCCAGCAAGCCTGTGCCCGGTGCAGTCTTGTCTATTTCGCTCTGCTGGACCAGATCATACGCCGGTGCGCCGCCAAGCTGATAGGCAATTTCTCCCCATAGAGTGTAGGTTGTTACTTCTTCGTGTTGGAGCCCTATGGTAGGTTCGAGGTCTGAGCCGACAACTCCGGCAATCCTTACTGTTCCAGGGGGCAGGATGAGGTTTGCATCAAGAAATCGTGCCGGAGGAATATACCCCGAAGCTACATGGTAGAGCGCAATCAGGTTGTGAGTCTTCCCACCTCCAAAAGCGGTTTCCAAACGGATGATGGCATTGTTGGCGGGATTAGCACCGGATAAACGACCGAGAGCTTCGCTCAGCAGCAATTTCAAGCCTGCGGTAGGATAAGTGTTATCAAAGAAAATGTCGGGATTCCAGTACACATCATCAGCATGGCCTTCAATAACATCTTGTAGCCGCGCCGCAAAGATTTCTTCCCGCAAATCTCCCGATAAAACTTCCGCACGAGGCTCACAGGCGCGAAAAATGGACAACATACTACATTCCTCCCGGTTCAGAAGGGACTAATAAATCACTTACTTTCTGTATCTAATGTAGTAAATACTCACCAAATCCAAACAATACAAAAGTGTCTTAATCTTTCGACATACCAAAAACATTATACAGCGTGCGTTCAATCTTAGCACGCTAACCGGAAACCAAAACTCACTTTGGGTTCGTGCTCTTGTTACCCGACGAAAACGCTCCGTTCGATGTCTTTGCGGTGCTTCTTCATTACGCACCATAGCACAGCCGCGCTCTGATGTCCAGCCCGCAAGCGGGCTGCGGACTC
>DAOUFU010000158.1:0-6429 GCA_034429275.1 Anaerolineae bacterium
GGACTCGCGCGGGTCATGTATTTTGATGCAATCACCCTGGCTTCTGGGCACAGCGACCAGGGGCGCGGATCGTTCGCGCCCCTGGCCTGATCCACTAACCGGCAGGAATCACTGCCCGGCGGCCCGGTCGAGCGCATCGACCAAAGCGGCTACAAACGCGGGCAGCACCGCCGCCCAGACCGCCGCCGGAATCTTCGCCACATCCGCCAGCACCCGGATCGCCGGGTCGGTCGGCTCGTCCACAGCGCCGATCACCGCCCCGCGCTGGCCGCGCAGCGACCGCCACAGGGCGCGGGCCTGTTCGGTCACCTGCGCGCCCGCCCACAGCGTGGCCGCCAGCACGATCAGCGTGCCCAGCAGCGACCCCAGCAGGCTCCACACCACCAGCATTTCTTCCGCGAACAACCGATCCAGCACCTGCTCCATCGTTCAGCCCCCTTCTGCATCGGGCAGCGCGCCAAGCTGCGCCGCCACCACCCACAACAACCGGTCTTTGTCCGCCGGGGTCCAGTCGTCCCAGGGTTTGAGACGCAGCGCGGCCATCACCGCCTGCCGTTCCGCTTCCTTTTGCTGAGCCGGTGTCAACACCTCCGGCTTGTGCATCTCCACCACCTGGCCGATCAACTCTGCCAGGTCTTCAGCCTTCTGCGCCGCCAGGTGCACCCGCACCTCGCCCGCCGCCACCGTCACCCCGGCATAGCCCTCGCCAACCGCCGCCCGCAGCTCAGCATCCAGCGCTTCTGTGTTCGCTTCCGCCCGCTCGAACTTCAGCTCAACCACCGGGCGCTTTTCTTCACCATTCCCCATCTCTGCCAGGTCCATCATCGCTCAATACTCCCAGGCCAGCAGCCACGAAAACAACGCCCCTGTCGCATAGTTCACCTGCACCTGGTAGCCGCTCTGCCCGGCAAACTGCACCGCAAAGGTGTACTGTGTCCCAGGCGTCAGCCCCGTCCACACATCTCGCAGCATCAGCGGCGAGATGTTATAGATCGCCGCATAGTTCCCGCTCGCCGTGCCCCCTGTCCGCATCAGCCGGAAAAGCCCAGGCCATCCCGCCTGCACACTCCGCCCAAAGACAAAGGCCATCGTCTGCACCCGGCTGCCAATCGGTGTCAGGTTCAGCGTCAGCCCCGTCACGTCCACATAGCTTGTGCTCGTCGTGGTCACCTGGCTCATCGTTGAGGCAAACACCCACTGCCGCTCGCCGAAGAGATGGTTCAGGTTGTCACGAACATGAGTGTTCATCATGCTGGCTGTCACCAGCTCGTCAGTCGCCCAGGTCTTGGGCGTGGTCCAGCTCATAGGTTCGTCCTTTCTCAAAAGCCCAGCCGTGTCGCCGTGCCCAGCTCGCTCCAGCCCGTCCGCCCCAGCAGCCAATACTGGCTTTCGTCTGCCCGCTCCAGGTGCGCGGTCATCTCCCACCCGCTCGCGCTCACCTCATATTCCAGGCCCGTCACCCAGTGTCGCGCGTTCGCCAGGCCGCTCTGCGGCTCGCTGATGCTCACCTTGCTCATAATCTCCAGGCTCAGCGGGTCCACCCCGCCCACCGCCGCCAGGTTCTTCACCGTCAGCCGCCTGGCGGCCAGCACCGGCTGAGCATAGCGCCCCACCAGGTATTGCCCATAGTTCAGCGCCAGGTCCGGGTCCGCCTGCATCGGCAGCCGCAGCGCGCGCGCCCGCACCTCATAGGCCGCCTGGCTGCTCGTGTCCTCGTGCTGCACCGTGATCGGGTCGTGAGCCACCAGGGGCCGCCCGCGCACCTGCAGCTTGGTCACAAAGAGCGGTCCGGTGGCGCTGTTGCTCAGCGTGAAGGCCGTGCGCGTGGCCTCGTGCACCGTCGTCAGGGCAAAGGCCGGGTCAGTCGTGTAGTCTGGCCCACTCCCGTCTCGCCGCTCGTTCACCGTGTAGTCTGTGGCTGCCACCGGGTCCACCACGTCCAGCGCGCCGCACCGCTCGCCGTTCGGGTCCCGGTACAGTCCGTAGATCGTCCGTGTTTCGCCAGGCGCAAGCCGCAGCACCGCCTGCGCCTGCCACAGCACCTGGGTCGTCAGCAGCGTCTCCACCGGGAACACCGTCACCTGCACCTGGTTCACCACGCGCGCCACGTCCAGGTCCACGTCCAGCGCTTTCACCGGGTCGCTGGCGCTCACCGTCATCGCCAGCGACCCGCTGTTGTTTTGCAGTTCCGCCCGGCTCCAAAACGTCGCCGTGCCATCCCTGGCAAACCAGAACCGCCCATACACCGTCTCACACACATCGCGCAGCGCTTCCCGCACCGTCATGCTTTCCGGCAGCATCGTCCGCCCATAGTGCGTCAGCACGTCGCCATTGTCCCGGTAGTCCGTGCCTGGCGGCACCAGCACGCTGTTCACCAGGCTCTCCACCGCGTCCGGCACGCTCAGCGCGTCCTCATAGGCCGCGCTCACGCGCGGCTGCCCCAGCAGCCCCGCGCCATCCACCGCCACCATCAAGCAGGTGTCCGCTCCCCATTCTCCCGCGCTCGGCTCAATCCGCTCAATGAACCCACTCCACACCACTGTCGAGCCGCTTTTCAAGCGGCAGCGCTTGCGCGGCAGCAGCAGCCCATAGAGCGGGCTGCTGCTGTTGCCGGGCGAAAACCGCCGCCCGGCATTGTCCAGCACCACTTCGGCTCGGCCCGCGTCCGCCACCTGGTCCCCAAACCGAAACCCCACCCAGGCCTGCACGCGCACCACATACGCGCTCTCGTCCGTCCACGTCCCCGCCGCCCACTCGATCTCCAACCGGAACTCCCTCACCGCCGCCCCCTTTCCGCCTGCCCGCGCGGAACTGCTAGATCCGCAGTGTCCACGTGTGCCGGAACAGCGCCCCGTGATAGTCCACCCCGGCCCAGGGCACGATTCCCAGCGTCACCGCGCAGCGCAGCGGCCTCGCCAGCGTGCCGTCCAGGTCCGGGTTGGCCGCCAGCGCCGCGATCACCGCATCCGCCGCCACCACCACCGCCGGTAGCGCGCCGCGCGGCCCCAGCCCTGCCGCTGCCGGGCTGACGATCAGCGCGTGCACCACTTCGACGGTGAACTCGCCGTGCCCGGCGGCGAACGGGTTCGGCTCCAGCCCGCCCGCTGACCGGCCCCACTCCGGCGCGATCACCAGTGCCGGGAGCTGCGCCCCGCTCAGCGCCCCCGGCGTCGCGCCCAGCCCATAGGACCGCACCCCATCCACCTCCAGCGCGGCCAACACATCCAGCGCCGCCCCCAGGCTGCTCATACGTCACCCCTTTCGCCCGGCTTTCGCTCAGCCCACCCTGATCCGCACATGCGGCGCGAGAATCTGCTGCACATCTTCGGGGAGCGCTGGCGGCACGCTGACCTGCCCGCGCAGCCCACCGGCCACCTGCACAAATCCCGCGTCGCGCTGGCGATACAGCCACGACGCCACCCGCAGGCACGCCTGGCGCACGTCGGCAGGCGGCTGGTAGATGGCGATGGCCTGCCCCTGGGCATGAACAGCCGCCGTCGTGCCGCAGGCCCCGCGCTCTACCGTCAGCACCGGGTCCTCACCATCGACGGCCAGCACCTGCACCATCTCCGATTCGATCCGCAGAAGCTGCCCTACGCTGAACCGCGGCGATTCCCCGGCGCTGTCTGCCCCGCCCGCGTCGTTCACGGTCAGCGCCGCCGCGTCCGCGCTGAGCGGCGCATCCTGGACCGAATCGCCCGAATCGCGCCACGCTGACGCCCAATCGGGATGGTAGCCCCACAGCCCGCTCACCTGGATCGCGCCCACGGGATCGCCGGAATGGACAAACGTCGCGCGGGTACGATCCAGCTCCAGGCTGGTCTTGACCGACCCCGCCGCCGGGTGAAGGTGCAGCGCGTCCGCCGGGATGGTGCTGCCGTCGCCATTGATCACGGCGTCCAGCGCCAGCAGATCGCCGTCCAGCAGCAGCACGTTCCCGGCAGGCACCCGGTAACGCCGGGTCGCCTGCTCCGGGGCGAATCGCCGCCCGGTGAACCCCTCGATCAACCGCGACGATGCCGCCAGGGCTGCCCGCAGCAGGTCATCGTCCGCCGTCTGATCTGCCGCCAGCCCCAACACGCGCCGAAGCGCCTCTAGCGTTGCATACCACGTCATGATATGATCCTTTCATGAACTGTTCAGGTCCACCTTGCCGGGCGAATGAGGTGCAGAAGGGGCCGTGCTGCACCTGCTGTCCGGCAAACAGCCGATTCGCTGTAATGTTCACCCCGTCGATGCGGTATTACTGCCTGAGAAGTGCATAATGCCCGAACCATTCGATCTTAGCGTTCCAGAAGAGGACGATCCGACGGTGTTATTTCGCCCGGAAACGCCCGATACAGTGGAGGATGACGCCACTCAGGCCAAGCCGCCGAGCACCCGCCGGTTGGACCGCATCCCCACGCTGATCGAGCGCGCCGAAAGCGTGCTCACCACCGTCACGCCGTCCACGGTGCTCGTCTTGCAGGTCCTCCCCTCCGGCCAGGTGATCACGCTGGACCTCAGCCGCTCGCTGGTGCTCGGCAGGCGCGGTGCCCGCACGGGCGGGCTGATCCAGCCCGATGTCGATCTCACCCCGCTCTACGCCCGCCAACACGGAGTCTCGCGCCTGCACTGTGCGCTCACGCGCGAAGCCGGGGTTTTTTCCGTCACCGACCTGGGCAGCACCAACGGCACGTTCGTCAACGACGAGCGGCTCGAACCCAACACCCCGTACCCGCTCTCCGATGGTGACCTGCTGGTGCTGGGCACGCTCCACATCCTGGTCACCTTCAACGATCTCGGAATCTCGGACGACGTTCAGTCATAACCTACCCCCTACTGCCGATTGTTCCCCGCTGCGAAATTCGGCTATCATAAGAGTCGCGCGCTCGCGCACCCTGTGCGCACCCGGCGATCCTGACACCTACGGGGGTTGACCTATGTCTACACCATCGAACGCAGAAACCAACCTTGTTGAATGCCAGGCATGCGGCAACCGGGTCAAGCCCGATGGCCCCAACTGCCCGATCTGCGGCTTTCCGCTCAAAGCGCCCAGTGCGGCACCCGCCACCAAGCGTACCGACCTGCCCGTGCTGGTCGAGGACCTGGCCCCGCTCGCCCGCGACCGGGGATCGGCCCTCTTCGATGCCCATACCAGCCTGGTGCTCCACGTGCTGCCCGGCGATAATTACCTGACGCTCGTCATCCGCAAACCGACCCTGCTGGGGCGCGGCGTGGGCACGCGCACCCTGGACCCCGAAGAACTGATCGATCTGACCGAGTTCGGCGCATACCGCTACGGTGTCTCGCGCCATCACTGCCAGTTCCAGCGCAACAACAACGAGCTGGAGATCAAAGACCTGGGCAGTTCCAACGGGACCTACCTCAACGAGAAAAAGCTTCCGCCTCACAAAGGGTTCACCGTGTGCGACGGTGACCAGATTCGGCTGGGCGCGCTCAACCTGGTGGTGTCGTTCAGCAAGGCGAGCTGAGCGAAAACTTGACACCTTTTTTATGAGAATTTCAGCGCCCTTTTATCGTATGTCTATGAAGATTGTGTATGCTAGAAATTGGTCGCCTGATCGGCAGGCTGTGCATCGCCCGCTTTCAGCACGGCGATCACTGCCGAATCCGACCGTTGACCCGACGCGCACCGACGAAAGACACTGCTGTTCCTATGAGTCCCGATTCGACTCCGCTGGCCTTGTGCCAATCTTGCGGGTATTCGCTGCACCCCCACGATCGTTTCTGCCCTCGATGTGGGCGCGAGAACGATCAAACCCAGGACGTAGAGCCGATTCCCCATATTCGCGCCGAGTCGCTGTCTCACTGGCCGGTCGAGCCGCCCGCCGACCTGGCCTTCACCGAGTCGCATGGCCTGATGCTCCAGGCGCTGCCTTCGGGGAGCTGCCTGTCACACGATCTGCCCAACACCCTGATGCTGGGCCGCGATCTCGACCCGGCGCTCGAAGATGCGCTCGACCTGGCTTCGCTCAAGGCCCGCGAGCACGGCGTCTCGCGCCATCACTGCCTGTTCCAGCGCAGCGGCATCGCCCTCACTGTGATCGATCTGGGCAGCACCAACGGCACCTATCTCAACGGCGTGCGCCTGACCCCACACCGGTTGTTCACCGTGTCCGATGGCGATCACCTGGTGCTCGGCACCCTGCATCTGATCGTATCCTTCGCCCGGCTATCCGGCCTGTGACCGGGCTGCCGGGCCTGGAACCTGCCCATCCTCCGGGTGCCTGTGCAATCAATCCCCCCATTTACAGTTTTCTTCGGCGTTTTAATGCCATTTTGATCCCTTTGCCGCCAAGCTGGTGTATCATCGTCTAAGAGCAATGTTTCTATTTGGAAAGCCATTAGCGCCTGGTTAGTTTTGGTCAACAGGGCAGCCATTGATGCTTAGCCGACAGGATCGCCTGCTATGACGGACCCCAAACC
>DAOUFU010000159.1:0-1548 GCA_034429275.1 Anaerolineae bacterium
CTGCTGGCCCTGCTGGGGCTTGGGGCTGCGATGTTTGCCATCAGCCTGTGGCGCTTCAGCCGCCGCCTGGACATCTAGGAGCGCGCCATGTTTCCCATGATCACGATTGCCCGTTACTCGCTGCTGCGCGCTTTCCTCGACCGGATGTCGTTCCTGGTCGGCCTGCTAATGCCTGCTGCCATGATGTTTGTGCTCGGAGTCTCGATCGGCGGTGGAGAGGCTACCATCGTCGTCGATGTGATCGACCAGGACAACAGCGCACTCTCGCAGCAGTTCGTGTCCCTTCTGCAGGCGGAAATGAGCGCGTCTGTGAATGACGAGTCCAATTTTCGCCTGTGCGCCTACCGCGCGCCCGACAGCGACTGCGGCCTGGATGATGACCTGCCGGAGCACAGCGAGGGCTGGCTGAGCACTGCTGATGACCGACTCGAATCTGCCGAAGCCTTTGGTGTAGTGATCCTCAAACCCGGCTTTGGTGAACAACTGCGTGCCGGAGAACAGGTGACGATCCTGTTCAAGAATAACAACGACCTGGCCGCGCCTTCGCTGGCTGAGCAGAAGATCAACGCCGCGATCACCCGGTTCGGCAGCACTATCGCCGTCGCTGACCTGGTGGTAAGCACGGCGGCGGATGAGTTTGATGACCTGGAGGTCGGCTCGCCGGAGCGCGCCGAAGCGTTCGACCGCGTGCGCGCTGAAGTTGAGTCCGCCTGGGCGACTCGTCCGGTCGAGGTGCGCGCATCGTCCACCACGGGAACAGGGCTTCCGACCAACGGCTTCAACCAAAGCGGCCCCGGCGTGGCGACCATGTTCGTGCTGATGTTTATGCTGCACCTTTCGACCACGCTGCTTTCTGAGCGCGAGATGGGCACGTTGGCCCGGCTGTACAGTCTGCCAGTGCCGCGCGCCTCGGTGCTGGGCGGCATTCTGTTGGGACACTACCTGTATGGGCTGCTGCAATATGGCATCCTGATCGCGGTCGGCTCGATGATGGGCGTTGAATGGGGCGGCAACCTGGCCGGTTTGCTGCTGATCGTCGTGATCTTCACTTTCACTGCGACGGCGCTGGGACTGGTGCTGGGCACGGTGGTGCGCACGTCGGCGCAGGCAGCCAGCGTGAGCACGTTGCTCGGCCTGACTCTGTCTCCCCTGGGCGGTGCGTGGTGGCCGCTGGAAATTGTGCCCCGGTTCATGAACACCATCGGCCATGTATCGCCGGTCGCCTGGGCCATGGACGCTTTCAAGGAACTAATGTGGTACAACGGCGGGGTGGTGGATATTCTGCCGATGCTGGCAGTGCTGATGGGTATGGGTGCGGCGCTGTTCGCGCTGGGGGTAAAACTCTATCGGTATGAATAGCAGCGGACAGTGGAGAGTTTTCTCGCGCTTGCGAGCAAGTCTTGACAGGTGAGAAGCCGACTGCTAGAATTCGAAACGCTAGGCTGGGTTGTCCCCCTACCCGGCGCTAGCCTGGGCCTGTAGCTCAACTGGGAGAGCGCTACAATCGCACTGTAGAGGTCAGGAGTTCGAATCTCCTCAGGTCCACAC
>DAOUFU010000160.1:0-63579 GCA_034429275.1 Anaerolineae bacterium
GCCCACGCCCACCCCCACGAACAGATCACTACCGTGCTCGAAGGGCGCTTTGAAATGACAGTCGGCGGCGAAACACGAATCCTGGAGCCGGGGGCGGTTGCCGTGATCCCCGGCAATGTCAGCCATTGGGGCAAGGCGCTGACGCCGTGCCGGATCATGGACGTGTTTCAGCCGCCGCGCGATGATTATCGTTGATGCCCGCTCAGGGGCTGCCCTCAGAGTTCGACGCGGCTCGCAATCGTGAGTGGCTCCTGCCCGGCATCTCCGGAGTTCACCAGGTGTAGACCGACCAGCGTCTCGCCCCTGGCCATCCGCAGCAGTGGCCGCAGCGCCATATCCCCGCTGCCGTCGGGCAGGTGGAGCCGTACCAGGCGGCGCGTGGTGATGACCCAGGCATCGATGCTCGCCGGGGCGTAGTCGGCAATCGCCAGAGCGCGGAAATCCTGCCCCAGCGCGCGCTGACCGGCTGCCGTCTGCGCAGCGGGAGCCAGCGCATCGAAGGGGATGCACTTGGCGCGTCCCTTCGCATCCGCGACGATGAGCCGGGCCGGACCGGCCAGGCACAGACCGCTCACCACGCGGGCATCCTCGGCCACGCGCATCACCCGGCTGCCTGCCTGTCGCAGCGCAGCGACGGGCATCCGCAGCACATTCCCCGCGCTGCTGACCAGCAGCAGATCATCGGACTCGCGAAGGGCCACCAGCGCTGCCGGGTAGCCGGGCAGAGTTTCGAGCGTGAACGGCACCGGCTGGCTCAGCCGATCGCGCACCGTCTCGGCACGCATCAGCCGGACGTAGCCTTTGGTCGAGACCAGGGCGAGATATTCCGCCTCGGCAGGTGGTTGCCACACCTGCAGCCCGCTCACCACCTCCGAGCCGAACGCGTCGGCGCGCAAGTTTTCCACGTCTGCCAGCCGCAGCCCCAGCGCGTGCATCTCCGCCAGCTCGCGCAGCGCCCGGAACATGAAGCGATATTCGGTGGTCATCAGCAGCAGGCGCGCGTCGGCAGGTGCGGCCATCACCCCGCCCGGCAGACTCGCGGCCAGGTCGCCATCGCCCGCCGGGATTTCCGCCGCGCCATCGAGCGCGTGCAGCGCTGCGCGCACCTCGCCCTCTCCAGAAAGCGCGATCACACCGATCAGCGCTTCGCTGCTGTCGGCGGTGTGCTCCTGGACCTCGATAAAACGCTTGACCACGTCCAGGTCGATCGGCGGCACGCCGCGCTTGCGCGCCGGGTCATCCGAATTCCGCACCCGCCCGCCGCCGCGCCATTCGCTGGCCCGGATCGTCTGGGCATCGATCTCGCCGCGCTCCAGCCGGTGCGCGAGAATGCCCAGGCCCGAAGTCACGCTGCTGAAGGTATCGATGGCGCGCACCTTTTCCGCGCCAAAACGCTCGCGCAGCAGGTCCACAAATACCGGCACCTGCGATGACCCCCCTGTGCGGATCACCGCGTCGATCTGGTCAGGGCGCAGACCCGCCTGCCGCACGACCTCATCCAGCGTGGCCTCGATCGCGGCGCGCTCATCGACAAGCAGGCGCTCGAATTCAGCCCGCGTGATCAGGTCGCGCACCTGGAAGCCCGGTCCATCCAGCCGGATGGCCGCGTTGGTCATCGATGACAGCGCGCGTTTGGCCGTTTCCACCTCGTCGTAGATGCGCAACCCATAGCTGCTCTTGACCAGTGACAGCAGCGCTTCGATCTGCCGCGGCTTGTGCGCCGTGCGCGCGATGCGCTCCAGGTGGCGGAGTGACTGCGGCGCGTTGAGTTCGAGCAGCGTCTGCCAGTCGGAAAACGCTTCGTAGTAGTGGTTGGGAACCGGGAGCGATGCGCCGTAATCGTTGGTATAGGTCGAATGCTCGCCAAAATGCGGCGGCAGCTTGGCCCGCGCGATCTTGCGGTCGAAGATGTCCCCGGCGATGGGGATGCCCCCTGTGCTCAGGATGGCACGCTGGCGCGAGTCGCCCAACCGGGCCACGCTGATGTCGAGCGTGCCGCCGCCGAAGTCGAAGATCAGGACATTCTGGGGGTGGTCAATGGTTGTCTCGTAGAAGTACGCTGCCGCGATAGGCTCCGGCTGCAGCGTAACCTCTTCGAACCCTGCGCGGAACGCCGCTGCCAGCAAGCGCTGCTGGGCCAGCCGGTCCGCCTGCGGATCGAGGTTGAAGTACACTGGGCGGCCCAGGACGATCCGCGTCAGTTCCTGGCCGAGCAAGCGTTCGGCCCGCCGCCGCGCCACGTAGAAATACAGCGCCGTGATGTCTTCGATGAAGTAAAAGTCGGTGCCCACCGTCGTGCCGACGTAGTGCATGGCCGAAAGCCCGGTTTTGAACGACAGGAACAGGCGGCCTGGCGAGAAGACATCTTTCTCGATGTACACATCTTTGATCATGGGGGGCAGTTCGGCGAAGACCATCTCGACCTCGCCGACCCACACCCGCTCGTACCGCACCTGCCGGTTCAGGTTCTCCGCGTAATAGCGGTCGATGGCCTCGCGCCCGATGGCGATGCGCTTCTGGTTGGTGATGTAGAGCGCGGTGCGCGCTACAAAGGGGTTTTCGCTCGACGGGTCGATGGGCAGCAGCCGCAGCGTTCGCCCATCATATACCGCCATGCCGGAATTAGTCGTGCCGAAGTCCATACCAACGATCACAGCAGCGCTCCTCTCAACTCTAGCTGTCCGATCAGACGAGCAGGATCGCGGGTTGCGTCGGGTTCCAAAAAAACGGTCACAGAGACATTCTGACCATCCGCAGTCGCGATCTTCGCCCGCTGGCGGGATCGTGCTGCGTGGCGCAGCGCTGCATCATGCAGCTATGGAGTTGTTGGGTTGTGATGAGTGGATCGGACGAGGATGAACCGGACACTTGCGCTATTTGCAGCCGATCGCCGCGCAAGCCGGGCGAGACGATGATTATACCAGTCATAGCCGCCGGGTAACAAGGGCGATTTTTCGTCGCAAGACGTTTCAGGTATGCTGAAAGCCAGAGTTGGCTCTCATCGGCTTTACCGACGCTCCACCCCGAAAGGATACTCTATGTCCGATACCTGCCTGCAAGCCAAACTGGGCCATTCGGTGGCCGTGATGCGCACCTGCCACGAATCCCCGGTCTGGCAGTACCGCTATAACACGCATCCCAAGCCGTTTTTTCACCCGCTCAACACGCCCGCCGGGCACTGCCTGTCGCTGTTCGAGCCGCACGATCACGTCTGGCAGCGTGGACTATGGTTCACCTTCAAGTTCGTGAATGGGGACAACTTCTGGGAAGAACGCGAAACCTATGGTCGCCAGGAAACGGTAGGATCGGTGGACATCCGGCAGGACCTGGATGGCAAAGTCCATCTGAATACCCGCTTGAAGTGGATCGCGCCGCAGGACAACACCGCCGTGATCAGCGAAGACCGCGCGATCACCTATGCGCCGTTCATCGCCGAGGCCTATGCCCTCGATTTCAGCTTCACGCTGCACGCACTGCGCGATTTGACGCTGGATCGCACCCCTTTCACCACCTGGGGTGGCTATGGCGGACTGACTTTTCGCGGAACGCGCAACTGGGAGGAAACGCGCCTGCTCTTTGCCGACGGCTCAACCAGCGCGCGCCCAATCGGCCATCTCGCGCCCTGGTGCGATCTTGCGGGCAAGCTCGACGGCGGGCCAGACCAAACGGGCGGGCTGGCGATCTTCGACCACCCCGCCAACCCGCGCCACCCTACACCCTGGTATGGCGACTGCCGGCCCGGCTATCACTTCATCAACGCGGCACTACTCTTCCACGAGCCGATGACGCTGGCAGAGGGACAAACGCTCGCCCTGCGCTACCGCGTATTGGTCCACGACGGCATCTGGGAACGCGATCAGCTTCAAGCGCTGTATGAAGTCTACCTGAAGGCTGCTGGCGCGAGCTAGACTTTTCCGTATGCCTGCGGATAGGGAACCGGGAAATCCGGGCGCTGCACACGCATATCGGCGGCAGTGGCGCGGTACGGTCGGAAGCGCGTCTGCACTTCCTCTATGGTCGCGCCCACCACCTCAATCTGGTCGAGCGCAATGGTGCCCAGGCCCAATGCCTCGGCCAGCTGCAGGTGATTCAGGCAGTAGCGGAATGGAGCCTGGACAAACGACGGCGCTGCCGGGTCGAAGCCCATCACTGCCGCCGCGACCGCGTCGGTTTCGACCATCCCTTTGCCGGCCACCAGCACTTTGGCGATCTTCTGGTTGAAATCCTCGTTCCAGGGGCCTTCGCTGCCTTCGGCGGTCTTCACGCCATCGATCAGCACAAAATCGATCGGGCGAGCGCGCACAATATCCATGATCACACTCGGCACGCGGATCATCCCCTGGTTGCCCGGCCCATGCAGCGCCGAGCGATGGGTATCGCTATCGCTCATCCGGTAAGCGTGCATAGGGACCACGCCAAACATGTTCTTCATGCCCAGCGTGATGCCCGCCGTCGCGTGACATTTCATCTTTGCGACCGACATCACCACATCCACCTCGGTCAGCAGCGGATGCATCAGCAGGCTGTCGTAGACCAGCCAGTTTTCGCCGACCGGCACGCTCACAAAATCATCATATGGGCGCGGATCATTGAGGTTGACCAGGGTCACCTGCTCATACTCCCTCGCCAGGGCAGTATTGCCCCACGCCGACCAGCTTTCCTGGTCATACACGGCCTCGACGATGAAAACCTCTTTGGCTCCGGCATCCAGCACCGCCTCGACCAGTGCACGCGTCACAGCAGGGTGCGTGATGTGCACCTCGGTGGCGGCCTTGCCCAGCACAGCATCGGCCCAGGCCCCGCCCGTCAGGTTAGTCTTGATCGCCACCCGGTCGCCGGAGCGCACCACATCATCCAGCCCGCCCAACTGGTCGATCATGGCAGTAACTCGCTCACGGATCAACGCTTTGTCATACGAGTCGGCCTGGGCCAGCGCCACACGCGCCGGCGGCGAATCCTCACGCCGAAGGGGTGCAGCCTGCCCCGCCAGGGTATTCAGCAGGGCGGCAGCAGACCGATTGTTGATCGCGTGTTCGGCCAGGACACCACCGGTCAGCACGCCCGCGCCTTTCAGCAGCGTGCGGCGGGTGATCTTACGGCGGGCGGGTTGAGATGAGTTTGTCATCGTGTCATACTCCTGCGCTTAATCGTTGGCGGGGCACACTGCACGGATACATGCAGCGGCCCACCTCCTGATCATCCTCCATTCCGCGCGAAATGGCAACGTTGCCACCGCCTATCACGCGCACCAGCACCGGTCAAGCGGTGCGGTTGCGTAGGTTAGCCGTCGCATGGACGCCGATCGCCGGTCTTCCACGCAGCCGGTGAATCCTATAAAATAGATGAGTATCTTAAGAATCAGACCATCAAGTGACAGGTCACCCATGCAACCCAAGCCTACCTCTTCCGCCCAGCCGACATTTCCCATGCCTCAGCCCGTGCCTCGCCCGCGCCGTGCCAGAGTCCGTTCCTCCTGGCTGCTGATTGGCGGGCTGATGACGCTGAGCGCTGCCGTCGTCATGATGATCGTGGCGGTGGTGGGGGCGCTTGCGCTCTATGGCGGCAGCAGTGAGCCGCGCGTGGCATCTGGCGTCACCGTGGCAGGGTTGGCGCTGGGCGGCCAGACCGTCGAGCAAGCCACAGGCGCGCTGTCCGCGCACAGTGTCAGCGCCCAGCCGGTGATCCTGGTTGATCAAGACCGGCGCTGGACGCGCACCCTGGGCGAACTTGGCATATCGCTCAATGTGCCGATGACGATGCAGCGCGTCGAAAACGCGCCCGCCGGGGCACAGGTACAGCCAGTATACGCCATCGATCTCACGCAGACTCAGGATGCCTTGATCGCCCTCAGCGCCGAGGTGAACATCGCCGCCGTTCCGGGCAACCCGCCGCAGATGGGACGCGCGCTGGATATCCCGGTCGTGCTCAACCGCCTGCGCCTGAATCTCGATGGGGAACTGGCCGACGGTCAGCTTGAGCTGGATATCATCGTCACCGAGCCGCCCGCCGCCGAAGTATCGGCCAACTCCACCGGGCAGACCACTATACATGTAGTTGAGCCGGGGCAAGAGCTGGCGCTCATCGCGCGGCAGTATGGTGTGGACATGGCCGATATCGTGGCGCTGAACGACCTTGCCAACCCCGATCTGCTGTGGGTCGGGCAGGAATTGATTATCCCGGCAGCGGGCGAATACATGCCTAGCGCTGCTGAAGCACCTGCTGCACCGACACCAGTGGGCAAGTCGATCGTGGTCTCCACAGACGCTCAGCGCATCTACGCCTACGAAAACGGCCAGTTGATCCGTTCGCACCTGGCATCCACCGGCCTGCCCGCCACACCCACCGTCAAAGGCGACTATGCCATCTACGTGAAATACGCCGCAACCGACATGAGCGGGCCAGATTACTACCTGCCCCAGGTTCCCTACACCATGTATTTCTACCAGGGATATGGCATTCACGGCACCTACTGGCACAACAGCTTTGGCCGCCCGATGAGTCATGGCTGTGTCAACCTGCCCACCGAAGAAGCCAAATGGTTCTTTGAATGGGCCGAAGTGGGTACGCCGGTGCGGGTGATCTAGCCCAGCCTACCGGCTGCTGCGCCGACGCACTACCGCCACGGAATGATCGCCGGGGGTCCGAACAAATCAGGACTCCCGGCTTTGTTTTCGCCACGCCCCCTTTTGGGCACAACTGGCGACTTATCCATCAAGAGCAGCGACTGTCTCCATCCCCCCATGATTTGGGCTTGTCGCACGTGCTATCGTGGAGTAGGGTAAAATAGACTATGACGCTTCCTTCACCACTTTCAGGGCCAGGGGTTCCAGAATCGGGACGTGCAGCGGTTATGAACACACCATCGACTCGGTTGTCGTACTATCTTGAGGTGATCGAGCGCCTCAAGCAGGGGGAATATCAGCAAACGCTGTCCATTGATCCCGACGATGAGCTGGCCCAGTTGGGCTTCGCACTACAAGACCTGGCCGATGCGCTCCAACGCCAACAGCGCCGCGCGAGCAATCTGGCCAGCATCACAAACCGCATCACGGCGGGTCTGACTCTCAACGAAATTCTGGAAAAGGTCTACGACGACTTCCGCGAACTCGTACCCTACAACCGGATCGGGCTGGCGCTCATCCAGCCGGACGGGGAAACCATCTGCGCGGAATGGGCAAAGAGCGATGGCCGCCAGGTCCTGCTGCGGCATGGGTACTGTGGCTCGCTGGTCAACAGCAGCCTGGGCCACATTATGCGCACCGGCGAACCGCGCATCCTCAACGACCTGCGCGAATATCTGCGCCATAAACCAGAGTCGGAATCAACCCGGTTGATTGTCGAAGAAGGCTACCAGTCGTCGCTGACCTTCCCGCTTATTGCCGAAAATCGCCCGGTCGGCTTCATCTTCTTCACCAGCGCCGAACCCTATACCTACCAGCACACGCATGTAGATGCCCTGCTTCAACTCACCCAACAGCTTTCCATCATCGTGGAAAAAGGGCGGCTGGTGACAGAGCTTGCCAATCAGAAACGCGCCATCGAGCGCCAGAATCACGAACTGCGCCATGTCAATGAGCTAAAAAATACCTTTGTCGGCATCGTGGCCCACGACCTGCGCAGCCCGCTCGGCGTAATTGAAATGGCGATCAATTACATCAGCGATCCCAGCCTGGGCCTGACTGATGAGGATCGCAGCGCCATGCTGACCGAAGTCTCCAAGCACACCCGCCACATGCTGAACCTGATCGATGAACTGCTCGACGTGACTCAGATCGAATCTGGCACCCTACAGCTAACCCACACCGAGATAGACATCGCTGCATTCGTCAGCGAGGCGGTGGCTCAACATAGCCGGATGGCGACGACCAAAGAGATCAAAATCGTCCTCGAAGAATGCGATGAAGGCCGGGTTATGGCGGACCCACAGCGCCTGCGGCAGGTGATCGACAACCTGATCTCCAACGCCGTGAAGTATTCGCCGCTGGGCAGCCAGGTGGTGATCCGCTCGCGGCTGACAGGCGAACGGTGGCGGTTCTCAGTGCAGGATCAGGGGCCTGGCATTCCCCCTACCGAGCGCAGCCGGCTGTTCACCGAGTTTGGAAAGCTCTCCACGCGCCCCACGGGTGGAGAACGCAGCACCGGCCTGGGGCTGGCGATCTCGCGGCGCATGGTCGAGGCACACGGGGGGCAAATCGGCGTGGATTCGGAGCCGGGGCAGGGTTCGACGTTCTGGTTCACCCTGCCGCTCCAGCACTGACGCGCCACAAATCGCGGCTGTGTGGCAGCATTTGTCCCAATAAAAACTACGCTCCTATCGCAGGATAGGAGCGTAGTGGTTAGAACTAACTTCTAGGATTAGCGGACGCCCTGCTCGATCAGCGGCGCGATCGCGTCAATGTTCTCCGGGGTCACCGTGCCAACGCCGGTGTTGATGTGCAGGCCGGGGATCAGGTAGTTGGCGGTCAGCCAGATCTGCTGCACCGGGTAGTAGCCCTGCAGATAGAGCACCTGGTCGAACGAGGCGCTGATGTACCCCTCGCGAATGCCCGCGATGGTGGCAGGCCCCAGATCGATACCGCCCACAATCACCTCACCAGGGTTCTTGCCCGCGTCCTTGAGCACCTGCGGCAGCGTGGCGGTGATGTTGCCGTGCTGTGTGCCCAGCGCCCGCAGATCGGGGTTGGCTTCGAGATAGGCCGTCAGGATCGGGATCGCCAGCGAAGCTTCGGTGTCCACTTCGTTAGACATATCGAGCTTCTCAACGATCAGACCGGCATCCGCCAGCGCGTCGAACAGGCCTTGCGAGCTTACGCTGCGGCCTTCCTGGTGCCAGATATCATAAACCAGCGCCTTGTCGCCGGGCTTCAGACCGGCAGCAACCATCGCCTGACCGGTCAGGTAACCGCCAGCATACAGGTCAGCACCGGCATAGCCAAAGCCGAGCGGCTGATACTTGGCTTCGATGTTGGGCAGCGGGTTGTTGCCGCTGGTCACGATGATGCCCTGGGCGATAGCTTCTTCTACCAGCGGCCACATCGCGTCCTCACCGGGGTGCCCCATGATGGCGATGCCATCCGGCCCAGCCGCAATAGCCTCGCGGAACTGCTCGATCATCTTCTGCGGATCCCAGCCTGCATACTGCTCATGCAGTTCGATGCCCAGGTGCTCGGCAGCCGCGCGCGCGCCGTTGGTACGCGCCAGCACCGAGGGATCGCCCTGGTTGCCGCCCATCTGCATGTAGATCACCAGCTTGTCCTGGGCGACCGCCCGGTGCCCGGATAACCCGGCGGGCACAGCCATCACAACGACCAGCACAATAATCAACAACATCCAAAAGCGCTTCATTTCTGTCTCCTTATGTCTTGACCAAGGACTCTAATAAGGTCGAACTCAACCGTCGTCTTTGCAGCGATGTCAACCTCCTTCCCATCAGCATCAGGTTTTCACGCGCAAGCAGCGCGCTCATTGCGCAAAAATATTCACAGGTGCTCGCCAGTTCATGACTCCGAGCTGGTAACCGGCGGCACCCCTTCAGTTTGGCCGCCGGGGATGGTGATTCCCCAATGGCGCAGCCGCTCGTTAAAAGCCTGTATCCGCCCTTCGCCCACCAGCACATTGAGCACCACCGAGCCGCCCATTACCAGGCCCTTGACCAGTTGTACCCAATAGCCGCTGATGCCCGAAGCGACCACCCCTGCTTCGAGCGAGCCGATGATATAGGCCCCAAAGAAGGTGCCCACGATCATGCCCAGGCCGCCGGCAAACGAGGTTCCTCCAATGAACACCGCCGACATCACCGGCAGCAGGTAACCTTCGCCTTGAGTCGGGAAAAATACGTTGATTTCGAGCGTGAGGACCACCCCGGCGAAGGCCGCAATCGCGCCCATCATGGTAAAGAGCTGGATGCGCGTGGCTTCAACATTGATACCCATTACGCGGGCAACATTGGCGTTATCGCCGATGAACATCACAGCTTCGCCGAATTTGTGCCGGTTGAGCAGCAGCCACATGAATAGGGTGAGACCCAACGCCCATACCGCTTGACCCGGTATCCCAACAGGGGCACCGCGTTGATCGGGCAAGATGCCGTAAATACGCCCTACAAACACTTTGTAAATCAACTCATTCCGAATCCCCATCAGGGCAACCGAACGACCGTTGGCCAACAAGATCGTGACCCCATACCAGAAAAACTGTGAGGCCAGCGTCGCCATGATGGACGGTACCCCGATCCGGGCCACCAGCACGCCGTTGATATAGCCGATGAGACAGCCGATTCCCAATGCCATGACCAGGCCAAGCCACGGCCCCCACCAGGCATCGAGGTGCTGAAAAGCCCACGAGAACATGAAACCGCCCAACGCGACCACTGCCGGGAAGCTCAGGTCGATCTCGCCTGCTGTGATGACGAAGGTCAGGCCCAGACCCAAGATCAGCTGGGGTGGTACGGTCTGCATAAACGATGTGTAGATACGTGGCTTCAAAAAGACATCGGGCGATGTCAGAATGAACGCCAGGTAAAGCACTGCCAGCACGCCGGCAACAGCCAGGCCCTCTATCTTGCTCACACGACGGATGATTGCGCGTAGTTGAGTCATGAGTCTTCAGTCTTTTTGGTCTCTGTGGCCATGAGAATATTCAAGCAAATATTCATCCAACTCTTTCACCGAAGAGAGGGATGCTTTTTCGATATCGCCCACGATCTCGCCGCGATCCAGCACCACAAATCGATCCGAGACTTCGTACACGTCCGGGATGGTATGCGTGATGTAGATGCACGCCTTGCCCGCCTCTTTGATCCGGTGGACAAAGTCGAGCACTTTGCGCACTTCTTTGAGCGACAATGCCACTGTAGGCTCGTCGAGCACGATCAGATCGGCTTCAAAATGCATGGCGCGCCCGATGGCAACACCCTGGCGCTCGCCGCCGGAGAGTTTGCTCACCCGCGAATCAACCGTGATGCCGCGCCCACGAAAGCCGATCGTGGTGAGCATGATCTCGCGGGCAATGGCTTTTTCTTTTTTGACGTTGATGAACCCCAGGGGATAGGTGATCTGGCGTCCGACGAAGAAATTGCGCCACAGGGGATGCTTCTCTCCCAACGATTTGTCTTGATACACAGTCTCAATGCCGTGTTTGCGCGCCGTCTTGACATTGTAGTGCCTGGGGTCGATCTTGCGTCCGGCGACATAGAATTCACCGCTAGTCGGTGGATGAACCCCGGTCAGGATTTTGACCAGGGTCGATTTTCCCGCGCCGTTGTCGCCAACCAGGCCAACAATTTCGTTCCGCCCGATCTGCAGATTAATGTTCTTGAGAGCACAGACTAAACCAAACCATTTTTCGATATTGACCATTTGAAGCGCATACTGGCTATCTCCAATCACGAAATACCTCCTCGTCAGGAATGATGTGCAGAACTGAGGTCGAGATGGTATGAACAAACGGCAGGCGGAGCACACCCGGCACCTATGGCCGGTAACTGTAACCAAATTGGCAACAGTGAGCGCTCACCGACCGGATTTATTCATTTATGAGCCAGGGCGTAGCATGGCTGTACACGTCTTTCCGGCTCAATGATCAAACACGGCTGATGGATACCAGGTATGCTCCCGGTGCGAGGATGGCCACGGTGAAAGGCCGGTGCAGGCATACCCTGGACGCCACGGGCGTCCCTAAACGAACGGGTTATATTGGTGACAGCGAACTAAATACTGGTCTCTCTTGCGTTGGCGGCCCTGTGCGCCGTGATCTTGTTATACATCTAGAAGCAAGGGGGCGCAAGTGAAAAATATCCAAAAGTCCCCCGATGCCTGGCGAAGGTGCGTATTTCAAGAGCAGCACCCACACGCGGGAAGATGCTAACGGCTTGCCGTTTGGTGCATTGCTGGCGATACTGGACTCACCTGTGCCCGAAGCAGAGAAGGACCCGCCATGAACCCCTCCACTCAGCCCGCTGATCGCGCTCAAAGCGAACTTTCGCCCGCAGAAATGCTGCGCTACAGCCGCCATCTGGTCATACCCGAATGGGGACAGGCCGCCCAACAGAAGCTCAAAGCGGCCCGCGTGCTGTTGATCGGCATGGGCGGGCTGGGCAGCCCGGCAGCCATGTATCTCGCTGCGGCAGGAGTGGGAACGCTGGGGATTGTCGATCACGATGTGGTGGACGAAAGCAACCTCCAGCGGCAGATCATTCATGGCCAGTCCGATGTGGGGCGTGCCAAAGTGGACTCGGCTGCCGCCACTCTCGCCGATCTCAACCCGTTCATCACCCTGCGGTCCTATAACACGCCGCTCTCCAGCGCCAATGCGCTGGACATCATCCGCGACTACGACCTGGTCATTGATTGTTCGGACAATTTCCCCACCCGTTACCTGGTGAACGATGCCTGTGTGCTGCTGGGCAAGCTCAATGTCTACGGCAGTGTTTTTCGCTTTGAGGGGCAGGTGAGTGTGCTCGGTGCGCCGGGCGGCCCGTGTTACCGGTGCCTCTTCCCCACACCGCCGCCGCCCGGATTGGTACCATCCTGCGCCGAAAGCGGGGTGCTTGGCGTGGTGCCGGGCACGATCGGCACCCTGCAAGCGACTGAAGCCATCAAGCTGATCACTGGCCTCGGCGAGCCGCTGGTCGGGCGGATGCTGCTCTACGACGCGCTGGCAATGACCTGGGACACGCTCGCCTTTCGCAAAAACCCCCACTGCCCGGTCTGTGGCGATCACCCCACCGTCACCGTGTTGATCGACTACGACCAGTTCTGCGGGCTGCCGCGCCGCGTGCCGTCGATCACGGTGCGAGAACTCCGGGCGCGTCTGGATGGTGGCGAGCGCCTGTTCTTGCTGGACGTGCGCGAACCTGCCGAGACCATGGTCAGCCGCCTGCAAGGGGCCGTGTTAATCCCCAAGGACACGGTGCTCCATCACCTGGATCAGATTCCTCATGATCTGCCAGTGATCGTCTACTGCCGCCGGGGAGTGCGCAGCGCCGACGTGGTCCGCTGGCTGGAAGACGCTGGCTTCACCAACGCGATCAATCTCGAAGGCGGCATCATGGCCTGGGCAAGTGAGATTGATCCGAGCCTGCCGGTCGCTTAGCCTGCCGATGCAATTCGCAGTTTACATCAATGCGCATTGTACAATCTGCACAGCTTCGTGAAATCTGCAGCGAACTAAACGGGCCGGGGGCGTCCCCATTGTGCCCGATTTGGGCAGTTTCAGCAGTTTGACGTTGTTTTTCGGGCACTTTGCCTCGCACCGGTTCCAATCTCTCGCGTAGCGCCCCCTCACTACGCGGCGAAAATTTTGTTGGTATTGACCACGCCAAACCGGGGCAGATCGTCTATGCTATTGATTATCTGACGCCCGTTTGGATTTCCCGTGCCGCTCACAGCCTGGCCATTCGGCCCCGGTTGAGCGGCACAACCGTCACCGCGCACTGCCAACTACTACTTAGCGCCCAAGACTGTTTTAGGAATATTGGTGATCTACCGGCTGCGTGCGCGCAGTCAGGGAACGAGGTGTTTCTATTGGTCGTTAGTGGTATGGAGTCTGTCGAAGGGAAGGCCACCATGTATACCCTACCTGAAGACCAGGGCCTTTACAGCCGTGCCCACGAGCATGATTCTTGCGGGATCGGGTTTGTGGCGCATATCAAAGGCAGCAAATCCCACGACATTATCCGGCGCGGCATGGAAGTGCTGGAACGTATGACTCATCGCGGGGCCGAGGGAGCCGATAACAAAACCGGCGACGGGGCCGGTATCATGCTGCAGCTGCCCCACGGCTACTTTCGGGCCGAAATCGCCGATCTGCCGGAGCCGGGTACGTATGGCATGGGTACGGTATTCCTGCCCCGCGATCCGGCGGCAGCGGCGTTCTGTGTGCAGCTATTTGAAGAAGTGATCGCGCGTGAGGGACTGCGCATAGCAGGCTGGCGCGATGTCCCGGTGAACAGCGACGTCCTGGGCGAGATCGCCCGCTCAGCCGAGCCGGTCATCCGGCAAATCTTCATTGCCGGTGATACCGCCGCCCTCACCGATGACACACTGGAGCGAAAGCTCTACGTGGTCCGCAAACAGGTTGAAAACGCGGTCCGCGCATCGGGCCGCGAACATACCGCGTCGTTTTATATCACCAACCTCTCAACCCGCACGGTGATTTATAAAGGGATGCTGATGTCGGAGCAGCTCCGACAGTATTTCCCCGACTTGAGCGATCCCCGCCTGACCAGCGCGATTGCGCTGGTACATTCGCGCTTCAGCACCAATACCTTCCCCACCTGGGACCTGGCTCAGCCGTTCCGGTTCATCGCCCACAACGGCGAAATCAACACGATCCAGGGCAACCGGTTCTGGATTCAGGCGCGCGAGACCAGCTTTGAATCGCCATTATTTGGGGACGACATCAAAAAACTGCTGCCCATCATTGAGCCGGGTAAGAGCGACTCGGCATCGTTCGACAACGTCTTGGAGCTGCTGGTCAAGGCCGGGCGCTCATTGCCCCACGCCCTGATGATGCTCATCCCCGAATCGTTCAACCATCTCAACCCGATCCCGGAAGACCTGAAGTTCTTCTATGAGTACCACTCCGCTTTCATGGAACCCTGGGACGGCCCGGCCTCGATGCTGTTCTGCGATGGCCGGATCGTGGGCGGCACCCTCGATCGAAACGGCCTGCGCCCTTCGCGCTATGTCGTCACCAAAGACGATCTGATCGTGATGGGGTCCGAGGTAGGTGTGCAGGATTTCGCGCCGGAGCAGATCGCCTACAAAGGACGTTTGATGCCCGGCAAATTGCTGCTGGTGGATACCGAAGCCGGGCGCATCATCCCCGATGCTGAGATCAAAGAGCGAGTCAGCCACCAGCAGCCCTACCGCGAATGGCTGGAAAAGAACCGGATCACCTTCATCAGCCTCCCTCCGAAACCGGTCCAGGTTGGGCTGCCAGCCGAGCAACTGCACACCCTGCACCTGGCATTTGGTTACTCACGCGAGGATATCGAAACCGGTCTCATCCCCCTGCTTGAACGCCACCAGGAGCCGGTCGGCTCGATGGGGACGGATACCCCGCTGGCCGTTTTTTCGGATAAGCCTCAGCGCCTGTTCAACTACTTCAAACAGTCATTCGCTCAGGTGACCAATCCACCGATTGACCCCATCCGCGAAGAACTGGTCATGACGTTGACCAGTTACATCGGCAAAGAGAGCAATCTGCTCGCCGAAACCCCCAAGCACTGCCACATGATCCAGTTCAAGCGGCCCATCTTCTCGAACCTGGATATTCACAAGCTGCGCAACTGGGGCAATCCCGACTTCCGCGTGGAGACGATTTCTTCGGTTTTCCCGGTCGCGCAAGGCCCTGCCGGGCTTGGCCCGGCCCTGGACCGGCTGTGCCAGGAAGCCGAGCAGCTGGTCGATGAAGGCTGCGACTTCATCATCATCTCGGACCGCGGCGTAGATGCCGAACATGCGCCGATCCCCTCGCTACTGGCGTGTTCGGCGGTACAGCATCACCTCATCCGCGTGCAGAAGCGTACGCGCTGCGCGTTGATCATCGAGACGGGTGAAGCCCGCGAAGTGATGCACTTCGCGCTGTTGTTCGGGTATGGGGCCAGCGCTGTCAACCCCTATGGCGCGCTCGCCACCATTCACGATCTGCTCAAACAGGGGCGACTGCCCCATGTCGAAAATTATCTGGAAGCGGAAAATATCTATTTCGACGCCATCTCCAAAGGCATCCTCAAAGTCCTGTCCAAGTTGGGCATCTCCACCCTGCGCAGCTATCACGGCTCACAGACATTCGAGGCCATCGGCCTGAGCCAGGACGTAGTAGACCGCTACTTCACCGGCACCGTCTCGCGCATCGGCGGCATTGGCCTGGATGAGATCGCCCAGGAAGCCCTGATGCATCACGCCCAGGGATACGTTGAGCGGCCCAGCCTGCTGCCTTCGGATGGCATCTACCAGTACCGCAAAGGCGGCGAGCGTCACGCCTGGAACCCCGAAGCGATTCACCTGCTGCAATGGGCCGTGCGCACCGGCGATTATGCCCGCTTCAAAGAATTCACCGCCTATGTGGACCGGTTCAACCAGACTCCGCACGTGATTCGCGGCCTGCTCGATTTCAAGCCGCAGACTCCCATCCCCCTCGACGAAGTTGAGCCGATAGAGGACATCCTGTGGCGCATGACCACCGGCGCGATGTCTTTTGGCTCGTTGGGCAAAGAAGTCCACGAAACCATTGCCATCGCCATGAACACCCTGGGCGGGCGCAGCAATTCGGGCGAAGGCGGCGAGGAACCGAGCCGCTTTGTGCCCGACCCCGATGGCACCTCGCGGCGCAGCAAAATCAAGCAGATCGCGTCCGGGCGTTTTGGAGTGACCAGCTATTACCTGGTCAACGCCGATGAACTTCAGATCAAGATCGCTCAAGGGGCCAAACCCGGCGAAGGCGGACAGCTTCCCGGCCACAAAGTTGATGAGATCATCGCGCGCACGCGCTATTCCACTCCGGGCGTCACGCTGATTTCGCCGCCGCCCCATCACGATATCTACTCCATCGAAGACCTGGCGCAGCTGATCTTCGACCTCAAAAACGCCAACCCCTACGCGCGGATCAGCGTCAAGCTGGTCTCCGAAGCGGGCGTGGGCACAGTTGCCGCCGGGGTCGCCAAAGCTCACGCCGACAATATCGTGATCAGCGGCTACGATGGCGGCACCGGGGCCAGCCCCATCAGTTCGATCAAACACGCTGGCCTGCCCTTCGAGCTGGGCATCGCGGAGACTCACCAGACCCTGGTGCTCAACAATCTGCGCGGACGGGTGCGCCTGCAAACGGATGGCCAGCTCAAGACCGGGCGCGATGTTGTGCTGGCGGCGCTGTTGGGCGCGGAAGAGTTCGCCTTTGGCACTGCCTCGCTGATCGTGCTGGGCTGTGTCATGATGCGCAAATGTCATCTCAATACCTGTCCGGTCGGCGTCGCCACTCAAGACCCCGCACTGCGCTCACGCTTCACCGGCAAGGCCCAACACCTGATCAACTACTTCACCTTTTTGGCCCAAGAAATCCGCGAGATCATGGCGAGCCTGGGCATTCGCCGCTTCGATGAGCTGGTCGGACGCACCGATCTGCTGACCATCCGGCCCACCGATCACTGGAAAGCGCGCACGGTCGATTTGAGCCGGATGCTTTACCGCTCAGCCCTGGCGGATCGTGTCGCGTCCTGCTGCGTGCAGGACCAGGTCCACAAGATCGACCAGGTGATGGATCGCACGCTGATCGCGCACGCCCGGCCCGCCTTGGAACACGGCGAACCGGTTGAACTGGAGATGTCGATCACCAATGCGGACCGCGCGGTAGGCGCGATGTTGGGCGGCGAGATTTCGCGGCGCTATGGCGCAGAGGGCCTGCCCGATGACACGATCCGCATCACGCTGCGCGGCAGCGCCGGGCAGAGCTTCGGCGCTTTCGTGCCACGTGGGGTGACTCTGCGGCTCGAAGGCGATGCCAACGACTATTTCGGCAAGGGGCTTTCTGGCGGGCGGCTGATCGCTGTGCCGCCAGCCGGCAGCACCTTTGCCGCCGAAGAGAACATCATCATCGGCAACACCGTGCTTTACGGCGCGACGGGCGGCGAGGCCTTCATTCGCGGCATGGCGGGCGAACGTTTCGCCGTGCGCAACAGCGGCGCGATAGCTGTCGTCGAAGGCACCGGCGATCACTGTGCCGAATACATGACCGGCGGGCGGATCATCGTCCTGGGACGGGTGGGGCGCAACTTCGCCGCAGGCATGAGCGGCGGAATCGCCTACGTGCTCAACACCGATGGTAATTTCGCCTATTTCTGCAATCGCACGATGGTTGATCTCAGCCCTGCCTTCGATGTCGAGGACCAGGACTTCCTCAAAGAGTGGCTGCGCAAGCACATCGACTATACCGGCAGCACGCTGGCCCAGGCGGTGCTGGAGCGCTGGCACGAATATCTGCCGCGCTTCATCAAAGTGCTGCCGCTCGAATATAAGCGCGTCTTGCAAGAGCAGAAACTCAAGCAAACGAACGAGATGCTGGCCTTCATCCGCGAAGAAGAGCATTTGGAGGTAGCGTACTGATGGGTGATCCACGCGGCTTCATCAAAATCGAACGTATCGAAAACCGCTATCGCCCGGTAGAAGAGCGAATCCTCGACTACCGCGAAGTGGAAACCCAGATGCCCCAGGATATGCGCCGCTTCCAGGCCGCGCGCTGTATGGACTGCGGCGTACCGTTCTGTCACTGGGGCTGCCCGGTCGGCAGCCTGATCCCCGAATGGCAGGATCGCCTATACGCGGGTGACTGGAAAGGGGCCTACGACATCCTGGCCAAGACCAACAACTTCCCGGAATTCACCGGGCGGTTATGCCCTGCGCCGTGCGAATCCTCGTGTGTGCTGGGCATCAACGACGACCCGGTCTCCATCCGCGAGAATGAGTTGGCCGTGATCGAATATGCCTTTGAGGCGGGCTATGTCCAGCCCAGGCCGCCCCGCCAGCGCACCGACAAGCGCATCGCCGTCATCGGCAGTGGACCGGCGGGGATGGCCTGCGCCGATACGCTCAACCATCTCGGCCATCATGTGGTCTTGTTCGAGGCGTCGGATCGTGTGGGTGGCTATCTGCGCTATGGCGTGCCCGATTTCAAGCTCGAAAAGCGCTTCATCGATCGGCGCGTGGCGATCATGGAGCAGGAAGGGCTGGAGATTCGCACCGGGGTGCGCGTCGGCGTGGATATTTCCGCCGCCGAGCTGCGCCGTGATTTCGACGCCGTTTGTATCGCGGTTGGCGCACGCACCCCCCGCGATCTGCCCATCCCAGGGCGTGAGCTGCAGGGCATCCATTTTGCGATGGAATACCTGGAACAGCAGAACCGGGTCGTGAGCGGCGACATCATCCCGCCCGATGACCGCATCACCGCCGAGGGAAAGCATGTGATCGTGCTCGGCGGTGGCGATACCGGCTCGGACTGCATCGGGACTGCCAACCGTCAGCGCGCAGCCAGCATCACTCAGATCGAACTGCTGCCCGCGCCCCCGCGCCAGCGCACCGAGCGTGAGCCGTGGCCGCTCTATGCCCGGCTGTATAAGACTTCCAGCTCGCACTATGAAGGCTGCGAGCGAATGTTTAACATTCAGACCACCGCCTTTTTGCCGGATGAGACGGGCCGCCGGGTGAATAAGCTCACAGCGGTGCAGGTCGAATGGGGCAAGAGCACCAACGGCCACCACGCGATGACGGTCGTCCCCGACTCCGAGTTTGAGCTTCAGGCCGATCTGGTGCTGCTGGCCCTCGGTTTTGTCCATGTCGAGCACGAAGGGCTGGTAGGCGATTTTGGCCTGGCACTCGACTCGCGTGGCAATATCGCGGTTGACGACAAACTGCGCACCTCTGTTCCCGGTGTATATGCAGCGGGCGATGCTCACCGCGGCGCATCGCTGGTTGTGTGGGCTATCCATCATGGGCGCGCGGCAGCCGAGCACATCCACGCCGACTTGACCACACGCTGACCTGCCGCACGCGGCCCCTATGATTTGCACTTCACTGGCACGACTTGCCCCTGGCAAGTCGTGTTCGTTCTAGCTCGTCTTCCGGGGTATGCTTACAATCTGTCCATAGAATCAACAGGCAAGTTTTGCATTCTCATGATATAGAAAGGATTCCATTCATGCAGGTTCTCGTCACCGGGGCCAACCGGGGAATCGGACTGGAACTGGTCCGGCAGCTTGTGAATCGCGGCGACCGGGTCTTTGCAGCCTGCCGACAGCCCGAGTCGGCCAGCGCACTGCACGCGCTCAAGGCGCAGCACGACGCAGCCCTCACGATCGTCCCGCTCGATGTCAGCGATCCGGCCAGCATTGCCGCCAGTTATGCAGAAGTCGCGCAGCACACCCACGCGCTGGATGTGTTGATCAACAATGCAGGGCTTTCGGCAGGCCAGGAACCGCTGGGCACGGTCACGCAGGAACATCTTCTGGCAGCGTACAAAGTCAATGCAGCGGGTCCGCTGCTGATGGTCCAGCAGTATCAGGATATGCTCAGCGCAGGTGAGGGCAAAAAGATCATCAACCTTTCCACCGGCATCGCCTCGATCGGCAGCCGCGACAAAGGCGGCATGTACAGCTACACCGGCAGCAAGGCGGCGCTCAACATGCTCACCAAAAACCTGAGCCACGACCTCGCACCGCTCGGAATCCTTGCCATTGTGCTCGATCCCGGTTGGGTGAAGACCGATATGGGCGGACCCAATGCCTGGATCACGCCGGAGGAGTCGGTCAGCGGGATACTCAAGTTGATGGATCGCCTCACACTGGCCGATACGGGTAAATTTTTCCACTATACCGGATCGGAAATTGTCTGGTAGAGCCGCGTCTCATTCGCTAAGGAGCATAATTCATGGCGGTCACAGGGTTGGCAGAAAAAGTCTTTGTGCAGGTCTGCATCATCGTGCGCGATGTTGAACATACGGCCCAGCGGTACGCCGCTATCCTCGGTTTGCCCGTGCCGGAGTTCCAGGTCACGCGAGAATACGCACACACCGAGGCAATCTACTATGGGCAGCCCACCGAAGCGCGGGCCAAAATCGCGTGTTGGGAGATCGGCAGGCTCCAGTTCGAGCTGTTACAGCCGCTCGATGAGCCGTCCGCCTGGATGGATTTTCTCAAGCAGCGCGGTGAGGGGATTCACCACGTGGCCTTCTTTGTACCCAATATGGATAGCGCTGCCGACTCGTTTGTCGCGGAGGGCTATCAAATTACCCAGCAGGGCTTGTTCACCGGGCGGGGTGGAATGTACACCTACCTGGACACCGACCGCGACCTGGGCATTGTGATCGAGCTGCTGGAGCATTTCGGCGGCAACCCGGTGCTCAACGCGCCGCCATGCTCGCCAGACAAAGGCATCGGCACCGACATCGTGTGCCAGGTGGGGGTGATTGTGCGCAATATCGAGCGCACGGCTCAGCGCTGGTCGGATGTGCTGGGTGTGCCGCGCCCTCCAATCCTCACCACTGCCGGAGATGATGCGCCCAAGCCAACCTATAACGGTCAAGAAATCGACGCCACTGCCAGGCTGGCTTTCTTCGATTTTGGGCAGCTTCAGCTTGAACTGATCGAGCCGGACGGCCTCCCCAGCGTCTGGCAAGATTGGCTGAATGCTCATGGGGAAGGCGCGCAGCACATCGCCTTCCAGGTCAGTGATACACAGCGGGTGATCGATTACCTGGTGGGGCATGGGATCGCGGTAGCTCAGCAGGGCCTCTATGCTGACCGCAGCGGCGTGTATACCTATATGAACAGCCAGGACGTGCTGGGCACTACCATCGAACTGCTGGAAAATTTCCCGCAAAACCGGGCATAGTTGCCTGATCCGGGTGTGGGAGCAGATCGCCTTCGCCTCCCACACCGGTTTTCCCCTGAAAGTCGCTCACTGCCATCGCCGCCACGCGCTCCTTCAATTGGGCGAAGTGTAATGCGCTCATCTATAATCGCATGAAGCTTAGTCACAGGATGCGCCTCCAATGTTGCCACGCCGATTTCCCGCCTACGTCCTGTCCGTCATAATGCTCGCCGTTATCTGGATAACCCCTGTCTCGCCGCCTGCCGCCTTCGCCGCCGGAAGTGCCCAGTCTGCGCCGGATATGACCCGTTCGGTGTTGTCTGCACTCAACCGGTGGCGTATCGACCAGCAGTTGTGGCCGCTCCGCCCCAATGCTGCTCTTGATGCTTTGGCCCTTGAGCAGGCCAGCTACCTGCAAAGCCTGGGCGATTCCCTGGCCGACGATCGAATTCACGTTGGGCCGGATGGAAGCGATCCGCCAGCACGGGCGCGCGCCGTCGGCTGGCCGAGCTACGGGCGCGATGACTTCACCGCCATCACCGAGATCGGCAAAATCGGCCCGAATGCTCAGGACGCGATGGCCTTCTGGACTACCTCCAGCATCCATCTGCGCGCTATCAGCAACCCGGTATACCGCGAAATCGGGATCGCCGCGGTGCCACACCAATACGGCTACCTCACGATTGTGGTGCTTGGCGCGCGGCCCGATGTGCTGCCCGCGATGGTTGACAGCGCCACCAGCACCCTCTACCTGAGCAACGAACGCTACCGGGGCAGTGCCGGGTTCAGTTACCTGGCCGGTGCGACTCAGGTCCGGCTGTTTGATGCCAGCGGTCGACCTGTTCAAAGCACCTGGATCGACTGGCAGCCCTCGCTGCCGCTGCCTGCGGGCATAGGCAGCCCACTGGTCGTCGCCTATTCCGATGGCACGCGTCAGACGGTCGCCGTCGTCGATCTTGAGCAGGACCGCATTGATGGCCCGGCAAACAGTGCTCTTCCTGTGGCAATTGCCCCACCCGGCCCGGTCTCCGAACCCACGCATGCTCCCACGCCTACCCCTGCTGCTCGACCTCCCAACACGCCGACGCCCGCCGCAGGCCCTGCGGCCTCGCCGCCCAATGTCCGCATCATCTATGACCCCCGCACGCTCGCCGTGGTCAATCTGAGCGAAAGCCGCCAGGATTGGACCGGGCTGGAACTGGTCCAGGGCGAGAAGCGGCTTACTGCGATGCGCTGGAATACGTTGGGTGGATTTGCCGTGAATGCGGTCCCGCCGCGCGGCTGTATCCTGGCCATCGATCCTGCACTGGGTGCATCCGCCGGACCGCCGAGTCTTTGCACGAGCTTCTATGCCGAGATGCAGTTGGGCGCCAATGAGCGGTTCTGGGCCAATGGTCCCTTCGAGGTACAGATCAATGGGCAGGTGCTCGCAAGCTGCCCGGCACAAAACGGGCCATGTGAGTTTTCCCTGCCATGACGAAGCGCTCTGTGACGGTGTCTGGTCTCCACGAGTTTGGAAGACACTTCCGACCTTGTGGAGGCTGTTTGTCTGGTGCAAAGCAACCGATCGCGCCCAAAATCTAGAAAGAGTGCGATCAATAGTTTAATTCATGTATGATCCCATGAGCATTATTATCAGCAGGCGGGTTTCGTGCGCAGCGGGCTGATTCATCCACCCCGCCCGAATTTGCCGAATCAAACGACCCTCTCAACACCTGATGCACGACTAATGCATTGTCCGAAGCGTTCTATTCGTACGTCAATTACGAAAAAGGTAAATAGCCCGTGTAAATCACCTTTATCTCGCCCTTGTTCGAAACCATGAGTCATTAAGGAGACCACTTGATGAGAGGGAAGGGACTAAACAAGCAGACCCTGACTATCGCAGCAGCAGCGTTTGCACTTTTGGTGGCCGCAGTCCTGGCCTTTGGCGAGGATCTTGGCCTCTATGGCACGGCTGGCGATGAAGACCAGTGCGCTAACATCGACGGCGTGCAGTCCAGCGTGCCCGATGGAATGATCAAAGATGGGGACAACTGTATCCCCGATCCCAACATCGTCGCGCAGGCGGATAACGATGGAGATGGGGTCGTCAACGCGAACGATGCCTGCCCGGATCAAGGGGATCAGGGCTATGGTATCGACGCCACCGGCTGCCCGCTGCCACCT
Source organism: Anaerolineae bacterium (assembly GCA_034429275.1). GTDB lineage: Bacteria > Chloroflexota > Anaerolineae > Aggregatilineales > Aggregatilineaceae > DAOUFU01. The sequence goes on from DAOUFU010000160.1 coordinate 23,532, forward strand.
CCGCCCCCGCCCGATGCCGACAGTGACGGCGTGCCCGATGACACCGACGCCTGCCCGAACCAGGGCGACCAGGGTTACGGCCTCGACGCCACCGGCTGCCCCACCCCGGCTCCGCAGCCCATGGTGCAGGCTGCCGTCAATGCAGGCTTTGAGGCCACCATCGGCGGCGATGGCACCGTCCAGTTCACCGATACCAGTTCCGCCACCGGCGGATTGACCATTTCCTCTTGGGCTTGGAATTTTGGCGATGGGGAAACCGATAGCCAGCAAAATCCATCTCACAAATACGCTTCGGCAGGCACCTACACCGTCACGTTAACCGTCACTGCCAATGATGGCACGACGTCCACTGCGACCGGCCAGGTGACCATCACCGAGAGCCAGGTGCCGACGACGCGCTGCGCCTTCAGCATCGTGCTGGTCAACGACACTGTGCCGCTGACCGTGAACTTTGTGAACGAAAGTTCCAATGTCACCAGCTACAGTTGGAACTTTGGCGATGGCTCGCCAGCCAGCGCCGAAGTAAACCCCAGCCATGTCTATCAGGCCGTGGGCACCTACGATATTGTGCTAACCTGCACCAGCCCTGTCGGAACCCTGACCGCCAACGGCCAGGTGAGCGCTACCCAAAGCCAGGCCCAGACCCCGTTGGTCGCCCAGTTCACCGCGACCCCGGCCACCGGTCCAGCTCCGCTCAGTGTGCAGTTCACCAATACCAGCCAGGGCAATCCGGTTAGCTGGTCGTGGAACTTCGGCGATGGCACCACCAGCACCGATCAAAACCCGGTGCATACCTTCTCGGCAGTCGGGGTATATACCATCACCCTGACCGTCACCAACCAGGCCGGGCAGACGGCGACCGCCACCGGTACGATTGAAGTTGTGGCCCAGCCGGTCGCGCCTGTGCCGGACTTCACCGCGTCACCACGCTCCGGCAACGCGCCGCTGACCGTCACCGTAGCGGATGCGACTGTCGGCACGGTCACCTCGTGGTCGTGGACCTTCGGCGATGGCGTGGGGACGGCCACCGGCCCCGGTCCGCATACCTATACGTACCAGTCGGTCGGCACTTACACCATCACCCTGACGGTGAACGGGCCGAACGGCGGCGGCACCGCGACCAAGCAGATCGTGGTCATTCCGGCAGGCGCAGTTGTGGATGCGCAGTTCACCTACCAGGTGACAGGCGCGGTGACCGGCGGCTATCAGGTCTGCTTCACCGATGCCAGCGTCGGGCCGGTCGCCAGCCGGTCGTGGGCTTTCGGTGATTCGGCTAACGGCACCAGCACCGAAACCAACCCCTGCTACGTTTACGCAGCCCAGGGCAACTACCCGGTCACGCTCTCTGTGACGGGCACGGGTGGTGAAACCTCGACGGCCAGCAAACTGGTCGCGGTCTTCGTGGGCCTCGATGCGCCCAAAGCCGCCTTCACCGTCAACAGCACCTCGCTGGAGGTCGGCCAACAGGTGATCACGACCAATCAAAGCACGGGCGTGATTAGCAGCTTCGCCTGGGACTTTGGCGATGGCACCACCAGCACCGAACAAAACCCGACTCACACCTACGCTCAGGCGGGCACGTTCACCATCTCGTTGCGCGTGACCGGCCCTGGTGGAACCTCGGAAGCCGCCACCACCCAGGTGACTGTTGGCCTGCCGACCGTCTCGTGCCAGATCAGCGGTTCAACCACGGTGAACTACTTCGACACCCGCACTTTCACGGCCAATGTCACCGGTTTAGGTGGGCGCGCTGCCACCATGGAGTGGACCTTCAACGGCCAGACGACCACCGGGCAGAGCTTCAGCCAGCAGTTTACCCAGGCAGGCTCGTTCCCGCTGAGTCTTAATGTCGTTTTTGAGGGCCAGGTGCTTTGCTCGGCCAGCACAACGATCACCGTCCGGGAAGACAGCCTGGAATGCTCGTTCGGCGGCGATACCACCCCGCGCCTGGACCAGCGGGTGACTTATAACGGCAGCATCAGCGGCCTGAACGGGCGCACCATCGCCTCGCAGGGCTGGACACTGGCAGGATCGTCCGTTGGCAGCGGCAGCTCGTGGACCAATACCTGGAACTCACCTGGTCCCTTCGACCTGACGTACTCAGTCACACTCTCTGACGGCGCAACGTGTGAGGCTACGCGAACCATCACAGTCAGCGACAGCACGCTCGAATGCTCGATCTCCGGCAGTACGACTGTGAACCCGTTCGAGACACGGACGTATCAGCTCAGCATCGGCGGTTCGACCACCGGCGTGACCTATAACTGGACCGTGAATGGTCAGCCCGCCGGGACTACCCGCAACATCAGCTACACCTTCGGCGAAGGCGGCATCACCTACACCTTCACCGCCGAAATCCTGAAGGACGGGCAGGTCGCCTGTAGCGCTTCGCGCACTGTGACGACACGCAGCCAGGACGCTTTGACTTGCTCTATCGGCGGGGCAAAAGATATGCTGCTGGGCGAGGTCTCCAACCTCACCGGCAACGTGAGCAACCTGTACAGCCGGACGGCCACCTATGAGTGGAAGGTCGGCGATACGGTAATCGGCTCCGACCAGAACATGGGCAGTTACACCTGGAGCGCCTCAGGCAGTTACCTGGTGACCTTCACCGTCACGCCGTCGTCCGGTTCACCGTGTGTATCGACACGAACAATCAAGGTGCTCGACTCCAACGTGGTGTGCAGCATCAGCGGCCCAAGCAACCCGCGAGCCTATGTCCCTGCCACGTGGAGCGGTTCGATCAACTCCCTGTTGAGCGGGCTGACCTCAAGCTGGCTGATCGATAATGCCCCTGCCGGTTCCGGCTCGTCGCTGACTACCTTCTTCAGCGATACCAATCAGCACACACTCACCCTGCAGGTGTTCGATGGCACCACCATGGTCTGCCAGGCCACCAAAAACGTCCGCGCGAGCCAGGATGATCTCTCGTGCAGCATTGGCGGCCCGAACAGCCTGCTGCTGCTGCAAGACGGTCAGTTCACGGCCAACGTGAACAACCTGCGTGGGCGCACGGCCACCTACGACTGGCAGATCAACGGCCAGTCTGTCGGCACGTCTTCTCCGGTCACCGTGTCCTTCAACCAGTCCGGCGCGCAGACTCTGACCCTGATCGTCACGCCATCGACCGGCCTGCCCTGCACGGCGACTCGCACCGTCCAGGTTGCCCAGAACGCGCTCGAATGTGCCATCAACGGCAACTTCTCGCCGTTCGCCGGGCAGCAAGTTTCCTACAGTGCCAGCGTGCAAGGCCTGGGCGACCAGACCGCCACCTACCAGTGGACGCTGAACGGCCAGGTGATCGGCACGACCGCGACGCTGAACCATGTGTTCAATGCAGAAGGCAGCGCCAATCTCGTGCTCACCGTCAAGGGATCGCGCGAGGGAGTGGAATGCTCGGTCACCGGGGCGATCACCGTCCAGGCCGGGCAGTCGATCAACGCAACGGCCACCCCCAACGAAGGCAGCGCCCCCCAACTAGTGACCTTCACGGCACAGACCAACGGGATCGACCGCAGCACGCTCACCTGGTACTACCCTGATGGGTCGTTCCAGCGCGCCGAAACCGGCACCTTCTTCTTCACCCAGGAAGGCACTTACACCGTGCGCGTGACCGGTACGGGCGTCATCGGCGAGCAGGAAGCCTCGGTCGTGGTGGTCATCTCCAGCCAGGTGGGCATCCGCGCCGCCTTCACGCCCAATCCCTGGGGTGCGGTCGCACCTTACGAGATCTGCTTCACCGACCGCAGCGTCAGCGAATTCAGCGATCTGAACAGCTGGACGTGGGACTTCGGTGACGGCGCAGGCACCAGCACTGAGCAGAATCCGTGCTACACCTACACCAACACGGGCAGCTACACCGTCACCCTGCGTGTGACGAACACCGCCGGGTTGCAGGCCAGCGCATCGAACATTGTGCGCCTCTTCTCCATCTCGGAAGGTCGCTCGTCGTTTGGGGTCGAACTCAAGCCGGGCCGTGAAGTCTGCTTCACCAGCTTCCTGGGCGAAGGATTGACGGTTGACCACTGGGAATTCGGCAACGGTCAGTCCAGCACCGAGCCGAATCCATGCGTAATCTATGAGGATGATGGCGACTACACGGTGACCCTGTTCTACCAGGGGATAGATGTCCCCGGCAGCATCAGCCGCACGATCAAAGTGACGACCGTGACCTCGTCCGAACTGCCGCAGCTCACCGTGACGGCAGAATGTGTCGAGCCGGGCCTGGCCCGCTTCACCATCACCAACACCGGCGGGGCGATGAGCAACCCGGATTCCTACGTGGTCCTCGATTCTCAGGGCAACACCCTCGACAGCGGCAATATCCTGCTGAACAAGGGCGAAAGCCTGGCGGTCACGGTACAGGGCGAAGGCAGCCTGACTCTGGCGACCACCGACAGCCAGCTAAGCGTCAGCACCGAGTGTGCCGAGCCGCCCAGCCTTTCGGTGATCGGCCAGTGCTCGGAAGACGGCAGCCTGGTCGTCTTCACCCTCACTAACGCGGGCGGACCGATGCCGGCAGGCGTGAGCTATACCATCACCGGGCCGGATGGCGAGGTCGCCGCTGGCACGACCAGCGCCCTCGACGCCGGGGCAAGCCAGGACTTCAGCGTGCCCGCCGTACCCGAAGGCCAGACTCTCACCTTCTCCGCCGATAGCCTGTCTCAACCGGTCACGGTAGAAGGCTGCGCCATGCCGCAAGAAGCCAGCCTGCGCGTCACCAAAGCGGTCAACGGGCAGATCACGGGTGTTTACGCCTTCGAAATCTGCGTCAAAGGCCCGTCGCTGGATGAATGTGTGATGCTCAGCAGCGGCCAGACCGCCAGCTTCGACAGGCTCCAACCCGGCGTGTATACCATCAGCGAACCGAATGCTGGAGCAGAATGGAACGTGGAAGGTACGGGGGATGTAGAGGTAGTTGCGGGCGCGCAAGCATCCGTCACCGTCACCAATACGCCCACCGAATGCCAGATCACGATGGTCGATGCCAGCGGCAGACCGATCACCATCGCAAATCCTGCGCTGTGCGTGCCGGTAACCCCGGTGCAAACGCCCGCGCCCCTGGTGATCGCGCCGCCCGCGATTGGCCCGGTCTGTCCCGACTGGTTCGTCTACCACACCCTGCAAACGGGCAACGTAGAAGTCTTCCGTCTGGGCGAGCTGCCGGATAATCCCGGCGCGGACGATAACCTGACCAAGGGCGAGAACGCCGACCCACGCCTGGCTTACGACCAGGAACCCAGCCGGTCGCCCGACTCCGCCTGGATCGTCTTCGCCAGCAACCGTACCGGTGGTTGGGAACTCTGGCGCGGCACGACAGATGGAGAACAGCAAGAACAGCTCACCTTCCAGCCCGACTCGATTGAGTGGGATCCGGCCTGGTCGCCGCGCGGTGATCTCATCGTCTACGACTCGTCGCGCGATGGCAACTGGAACCTGTACCTGCTCGATCTCGCTACCGGCCAGGAACGTCAGCTCACCAGCCATGAGGCAGCGGACATCAACGGTTTCTGGCACCCGAACGGCACTACGATCGTGTTCCAGTCCAACCGCGATGGTCTGTGGCAGCTCTATACCATCGACATTGTCACCGGCCAGGAACAGCGCCTGAGCGATGGCTCCGGCGACGACTTCAACGCCCAGTACAGCTCCGATGGGTCACAGATCACCTTCCTCTCGTTCCGCGATGGCACGCCTAACCGCGTCCTGTACGTGATGAACGCCGACGGGTCCAACGTGCGGGCGATCTCCGACCCGGCGGGCGATGTGTCGAGCATGGCCTTCTCCGGGGATGACGAGCTGATCGCCTACACCTCGAACCTGGCCGATGCAAACGGCTCCACCGACCGGGACATCTACGTCTACGAGTTCGCAACAGGGGCGACTCGCCTGCTGACCGACAATGCCATCGACGACTACGCGCCGACCTGGCGCTGCGAGAGCCACGCGGTGATCTTCACTTCGGCGATTACCGGCGATGCCAATGTCTTCGAGGCACCGGCAGAACCGCTCGACGCCGCCCCGATCGATGTGCTGAACGAGGCTGCACAGCTCACCTTCGATGTGGAGGACGACTACGATCCGCAAAGCTCGCCGGCTGAAGAAAATGCGAGCCAGCAGAACACCGTCACCGCACCGTCACGCTAGCGTGTTCGCAGCACCCGAATAGCAGTTTCCGGGCCGCTTTCCTATATGGAGGGCGGTCCGGTCTGTTTTCTGTCTTTCCTCTCAAACTGCCCCATTCAGACACCGGACTGATCCCAAATCCGCGGAGATAAGATACGCCACACAGATTATGGAACAGGGGATCGGTCCGCCCCGGTGAAGAGTCGACAATCACGCTCAGGTTTGGGCTTCGCCGCCCTCAGCCTGACTGATGGGCTATCGATCTCGCGCCTGAATGCGGTATGATTCCCGCCGACTTGCCGCACACAACGAACCCAGGACCACATGGAGCGCCCCGTGATCCGTTACGTCACCTTTGGCATCATCCTCGACGATATCGTATTCCCGCACGGGGAGACCCGAATGGCCGTCTTGGGCGGCGGTGGACCTCAGACCGCCTGGGGCATGGCGGCAGCCCGTGGCGGCGGCGAGTCGGTGGGATTGGTAGCAGGCGTAGGCGAGGATATGGAAACTGGCGCGCTCGCGCCAATGCAGGCCGCGCGTGTTAACCTGGACGGCGTGCGCACAACGGCGCATCCCACCCCGCGCGCCTGGCAGCTTCTTGAGCAGGATGGGCGTCGAACCCAGGTCTGGCGCGTGCCGGAGCGCACCCTCGGCGTGCAGCTGGCGCGCGCGTGGGAAGTGCTGCCGCCCCATTACCAGGAAGCGCGCGCGTTTCATTGGGGCATTCATCCCGGTGAGGATGGATCGCTGGATTTTGCGCAATCGCTGCGCGCGCGAGGAAAATTCGTCAGCCTGGAACCCTTCCGCCCGCCGGACCACCCCTTGAACGACACGGCCCTGGCCGATATTCTTTCCGCCTGCGATCTCTTTTCTCCCAACTGGCACGAAGCCCAGGCCATCACCGGTCACACCGATCGCCGCGCGATCCTGGAGCACCTGCTGCGCCTGGGCGCGCGTTTTGTGGCCATCCGTCACGGCGCGGATGGGGCGGAAGTGTGGGACCTGGGCACACGGCGCGGCGTGTGGGTTCCGGCAGTGCCCGTCCGGGTGGTAGATACCGTCGGCGCGGGTAATGCCTTCTGCGGTGCGCTACTCGCCCGCCTGGATGATGGACTTGACGTGGGGGCCTGCCACGCCAGCGCAGCCGCCTCGTACATGATCGAACAGGTCGGGTTGCCGCCCACACTACCCGATCCGGCAGACTACGCGCACAGGTTGGATGGGGTGCGCGCAGGAATGTCTATACTCGATCTGGATGAGATCGTGTTCACACCGTGATCACTCTGGCGGCCCGCCAATGCCCCAGTTGTCCTTCGTCAGATCGTGATCACTTTGGCGGCCCGCCATTGAGCCTCGACAATATCGCCCATGCCGCCCACTAACCCCACTTGCACGCTGTCCTTTAACCCATAATGGTTCAGGCAGGTACTGCACACAATCACCGCCACGCCCTGCGTCATGAAGGCCCGCAGAATATCGAGCACCGGTGACCCCTCGCACACCAGCCGGACTCCTTCTGCATACAGGCAAATCGCCTCCGGCAGCTTGCCGTCGTCCAGCAGCATCTGTAGATATTTCACGATCAGCGTATGCCGTAGAGACTGATCGGCATCCCCCATTCCGTCGCGCGTGACCAGAATTACCGTGTGAGGCTGGGCCGCAGGTTGAGTCATATCCAATCCCCTGGTTCTTCAGGTTAACTGGGCCGGGGGCCGCGACACTCTGCCGCGCCCTCTCCCAAACTGAGTGCGTAATTCTACCGCGCGCACGCAGGTGTTTCGATTTTCCATCCGGGCTAATAGCGACTGAAACAGCCTGACTACACGTAAATAAATGGCAGGTTTGAGCAGATTGGGCAAAAATAGGGTCAAGAGATTCTCTTTATTCAGAACATACACTTGACAGGATAGGGTGTTTATGACAACGCACCGTTCACCGATGCACCAACAACTGGATACGCTGCCCGATTTGCTGCGCAGCATTGCCAAACCCTTCGACGAATCCGCCCGCGCTACTTTCGATTTTGAGCTTTGTACCTCAGTCAAACGTATCTTCCTGGTCGGCTGCGGCGATAGTTATCATGCACCGGTCGGGGCCGAACTAGCGTTTCATCAATTGGCCGGGGTACCCACCCAGGCCATCAGCGCGCTCACCTTCAGCCGCTACGTGGCAAGCTTTCTGCCGGAGACCGGCCCCAAAACCAACCTGGTGATCGCCGTCTCGGTATCCGGCGTGGTCAGCCGCACCATCGAGGCGCTGCGTCTGGCGCGCCAGGCGGGCGCGGTGGGCGTCGCGCTGACCGGCGCGGCAAATGCTCCGCTGGCTCAGTCGGCAGAAAAAGTCTTTCAAACCACCGTCCCCCCGCTGCCCGACGAGATGCGCGGCATGGTTGTGCCCGGCGTGCGTTCTTATCTCGCCTCTCAGGTGGCGCTGTATAGTGCCGCCATTCGCATCGGCGAAGTGCGCGGACACCTGACCACCAACCGCGCCGATGCCCTCCGCTCTGAGCTGATCGAACTGGCGGACGTACTCGATGCCACCCTGCATGTTTGCGAGCCTGTCGCCCACGACATCATCGCCGCCTGGACCGACATTCCCGAATGGGTGTACGTGGGTGCTGGGCCGCAGTACGGCGTAGCGATGTTTAGCGCCGCCAAAATGCTCGAAGCCAGCGGTGATCCAGCTATGGCCCAGGAAACCGAAGAATGGGCGCATTTACAGTACTTCAGCGCCCGCCCGGATACGCCCACCGTTTTCATCAGCGCGGGTGATCGCGATGCGGACCGCATGGCCGAAGTCGCACGCGCGGCTCAGGTCATTGGCCGGCGCGTCCTGGTCGTTGTGCCGGAGTCCGACACCGTCATCAGCGCCCATGCTGCGCAGCGCCTGCCGGTAGTCGGCAGCGTGCGCGAGTGCTTCGCCCCCCTGGTTTACAGCCTCCCAGGCGAGCTGCTGGCTGCCGAACGGGCTGCCGCCATCGGCGCGGTCTATTTCCGCGGCTTTGGGGGTGGGCGCACGGTGGATTGGGCCGATGGGTCCAGCCGCATCCGCGACAGTCACATGATCGATGCACTTCAGCGCTGAGGCCCGCCCATGACCGACTCGTTTCAGCCCGCGTATATCTGCGTGGGCGGCATCATCATTGACGACATCGTATATCCCACCGGGCAAACGCGGATGGGGGTGCTTGGCGGCGGTGGAGTCCATGGCGCTGCCGGCATATGGCTGTGGGATGAGCGGCCAGGGCTGGTGGCCGCCCTGGGTACAGACCTGCCCGAAGCAGCCTTGCGACGGCTCCAGCGCGACTTCGACCTGCAAGGGCTGATCCAACTCGACCTGCCGCAGGCGCGCGCCTGGCAAATCTTTGAGTGGGATGGGCGGCGTACCGAGATTTTCCGCGTGGCCGAGTGTGATCCATTCGCGCAAGGCTCCACTCTGATCACCGTCCCCGCAGCCTATTACAGCGCGCGAGGATTGCATGTGCTGTGCGATACCCCGCTGCTGCCCAACTGGCGCAGGCTGTACCCCGACGCCGTGCTGTTGTGGGAACCCCTGCCACAGGCGATGACCGCAGAAGGTGCGCACGAGATGCGCGCCGCTCTGCGTCACTGCGACATCGTCTCGCCCAACTGGCTCGAAGCCCAACAGGTCTATGGCCAGCAAGACCCGGAAGCCCTGGTGCGCGCCATGTTAGCGGACGGTGCGCCGGTAGCCGTGCTGCGCATGGGCGAAGCCGGGTCAATGATCGGCCAGTACGGCCATGCGGACCTGGTGAAGGTCCCGCCGGTGCCGGTCCAAACCGTGATCGACCAGACCGGCGCGGGGAATACCTACTGCGGCGGATTCCTGGTGGGGTGGGAACGCACACGCGACCGGCGCACAGCGGGAGCATATGGGGCGGTAGCAGCGTCGTTCGCGTTGGAAAACACCGGCGTGGCCGATCCACCACCCGGCTGGCAGGCATTGCGAGATCAGCGGTACCAGTGGATAATCGAGCACCTTTCGTGAGCCATGTGGTGATAGAACGGACGAACTGGTTCCATGACTGCTGCATCCTCCGCGCGCGTTTCGCCGCGCGCAAAGTCTGCAAATCCTGGCTTTCTGGCGCTGGCGATAGGCGTCCTGCTGGTGGGTTTTGGGCTGCGCGTGTGGGAATTGGCGCAGCCCAGCCTGTGGGCTGACGAGATCATGACCGAGTACCGCGCCCAGGCTCCGCTTGGTGAGGCGCTCGAAAATACCCTGCAAACCATCGACCAGACCCCCCTGTTCTTTTTGACCATGCGCCTGTTCCCGAACGGCAACGAATTCTTGCTGCGGCTACCGGTTGCGTTGGGGGGTGTGCTGGGCGTCGCGCTGATCATGGGTGTCGCGCGGCGGCTCTTCCGCAGCGATGCGCTGGCGTTGTGGGCAGGTGCGTGGCTAACCGTCAACCCCTACCACGTCTGGCTGTCGCGGACCGCGCGTCATTACTCGCTCATTTTTATCTTTTCCCTGCTGATCGCCTATACTTTTCTGGTGCTGTGGCGCGGCAGAACCTCGCGCCTCAACTGGGCCTTGTTCACGCTCAGCAGCATGGCAGGCTACATCACCCACTATTCGCTGCTGGCGCTGCCTTTCAGTCAAGCGGTGCTGATGGCCTTCACCTGGCGTGAGCGGCGCGCATTTGCCCGACGATGGATCATCGCCCAGGTGATCGCGGCTGTGCCGATGGCAGTCTGGTTCGTCTCGATGGCGCTCACGGCATCCGCGCGTGAGCCACAGTGGGGCGATCGGCCCCGGCTCGGCGACCTGGCGCTGACCCTGCGCAACATGACCGCCGGGATCGACGGTCCTTTCGCCTGGTACAGTGTGCCGGGCCTGATTGTTGCGGTAGGGGCAGTTGTGCTGCTGGTGATGTCCTGGTGGCGGCTCTCGACCCCCAACCGCACGGTGCTCGGCTTCTGGACCATCCTGGCGCTGCTGCCCATCGGGTTGGTTTTTGTCATGTCGGTCATAGCGCTCAATGCCTACATCGACCGTTACTTCATGGCCCTGCTGCCTGCCATGGCCCTGCTGATCGCCTATGCCTGGGTGGTCTTGATCCGCCCGCGCGCGCGTTGGGCAACGCTGTTGGGGCTGGCGGCAGTGCTGCTCACCGGCATGGCGACGGTCGGGCAGTCACTGCGCAACGATACCCTCCAGCGCGAAGACTGGCGCGGGGCAGCCGCCTCCATCGACCAGGATTACCGGCGTGGTGATATTTTTGTCGTGGATCGCGCGGTGACCATGCGCTCACTGCTGCGCTACCTGAAGACGCCGGGACCGTACCGGGTGATCCAGCTTTCCGAGTCCGACGAGCCGATCCCGCCCGACGAACCCGGCGCGCGCTACTGGGTGATCTACCGCGCACCCGACGAGGATATTCACCGGGTGGGCACTCTGCCGACATTCGATCCGCTGGTGCCACAGCACTCGGTGATTGCCGATTGGCTGCTGGTTCGCGCGCAATATGTGGTCGATACGCGTACCTTTGACGGCGTGACGATTTTGCTGTTGAATCTGGAATAGATCGCGGCGGTCAGCACAGCCCTCTGACGATTGCGCCCTGGACCAGGCCCCTGGACCGGGGCTGAGGAAGGAGCGGCGACATGGTCACACCCTTTTCGCAGCGGCTGCAAGAAGATGCCGACGCACCGGATTACTACGTGCGCCCCATCACGCTGGATGACCTTGACGAGGTCAACCGGATTGACCGCGACGCCTTCGAAGCCTACCGCCGCGAGCATAACCAGCTCCAGCGCCCGATGCGGCTGCGCACTCAGGAGAATATGCGCGCTGCAATCGATCGCCCCCATGCGGGCGTGGTTGTTGAGTGGCCGCGCGGTCGAATAGTCGGTTACTGCTTCACCCATGTCTGGGGATCGCTCGGCTGGTTGGGGACGCTGGGAGTTGCGCCTCGCAACCAGGGCGTGGGCTTGGGCCGCATCGTGATCAAGGCCGGGCTAGACGTACTGCGCGAGGCAGGCTGTCAGCTACTCGCGCTAGAAACCATGCCCGAATGCGGCAAAAACCTGGCTCTCTACACGCGGCTGGGTTTAGAAGCGCGGCAGCTCACCATGCTGCTCCAGGGAACCCCTGCCCGTGCCAGCCGGATGCGCTTTGAGCTGTGGGACGGCTCCGACGATTCGATAGTCCGAATCAGCCGCCTGCTGATTCCGGGCCTGGACCCGACCCCGGCTGCCCGGTGGATCGCCGCGGAAGAAGCAGGCGAGACGCTGATCTGGATGGAAGATGGTGAGCCTGCCGCGTTTGCAGTCGTGCGCAGCGCCGCCCGCCGCATGGATGGTCCCCCGGCTTACCTGACCATCGAGGTGCTGGGCTGCCTGCCCCGTTGGGCCTATCACTGGCCGCGTTATCTCAGCGAACTGCAAGCCTATGCCGTCAGCCAGCGGCGAGCCGGTGTCGTGCTGCCGGTCAACGCGCGCCAACATAACCTGCTGCGCGGCCTGCTCAGTGCGGGGATGCACATCGCCTATACGCGCGTCCGCATGGTTGAAGGGATGCCATTGGGTGGACCGGAGACGCTCGTCATGCTCACTCTGGCGATGTAAATCTGGGTCAATGCACGCAATAAAAAACGCCTGTTCCCCGTCGGGAGCAGGCGTTTTAGATCATGGGACTGCGGGCATCCTACCCTTTGAGTTCACCGCCGGTCAGCCCGGTGACGATATATTTCTCGGTAAACAGGTAGAAGATGATGGCCGGGATCATCAGAATGGTCACATAGGCCATCACGCGCGCCCAATCGGTGCCATACTGGCCCTGATACTGCATGATTCCCAGCGGCAGCGGCCACTTGTTGGGATCAACCAGGATCAACAGCGGGAGCAGGTACTCGTTCCACGCGCCGATCACGTTGACAACTGCCACCGAAGCCAGGGCCGGGCGCGAGATGGGCATCAAGATAAAACGGAAGAAGCCAAAGGTTGAGCAGCCGTCGATATAGGAGGCGTCTTCCAGTTCATTGGGGATGGCGATGAAAAAACTGCGCAGAATGATCACCGTGCCCGGCAGACCAAAGGCCACCATCGGCAGGATCACTCCCCACAGGCTGTTGATCAACCCCAGATCGCGAATCTGAATGAAGATAGGCAGCATCGCTACCACTGTGGGGAACAGCAGGCCAAACGACAGGATGTTGAACAACAGCCCGCGCCCCAGGAACCTCATCCGGCTGAAGGCAAAGGCCAGCAGGCTGCCCAGCGAGAGGTTCAGAATCGTGACACCGGAGGTGATCAGCACACTGTTCAGGGTGGATCGCCAGAAGCTTTTGCTCTCCAGAATCTGGGTGAAATGTTCCCACTGCAACCCCTGGCGGGGCAGATCAAATGGGCGCGCCATGAATTCGCCGTTGGTGCGGATGCCGCCCAGCGGCACGCTGACAACCGGCAGAATGATGACCAACGACAGCGCGAACAGGATGAGGTACCGGAGGAGAACACCCAGCCGCTGGCCGTTCGACATGCGTTTCAAAGAGAAAGTATCGGTGCTTTGCATGGCCGGTCTCCTACAGTGTCACGTCGCTTACGAAATCCTGGTTCAGGATCATGCGCTGGTAGCCCATCGAGAAAATGAATGTGATCCCAAACAGGATGAGGGCTACCGCGCTGCCATACCCCAGGCTCATGCTCTTGATGCCGAACTTGTAGATATAGGTCCCCATCGTCTGGCTGGCATTGAATGGCCCGCCGTTGGTCAGGGTCCAGACCAGCACAAACTGCTGGAACGCCCCCAGAACCGAAATGAAAATGGTCAGCCGGATGGTGCTGCCCATCAGGGGCAGGGTGATGCGCGACAGCACGTGGAACAGGCCCGCGCCATCCACACGTGCCGCTTCTTCCAGGTCTTTGGGCACGCCCTGAAGCCCGGCCATATACAAGATCATGTAGTAGCCGAAGTACTTCCAGGTCAGCACGGCAAAAATCACGTAAATCACAATATCGCGCTCGCCCAGCCACCCGATATTCTGATAGCCGGGGATGAGATGGCCGAACGCCCAGTTCGCCAGCCCGTCTTGGGGATGCAGAACGTACTTAAAAATGATCGCCGTGATCACTTCGGAGAACACGTAAGGGATGAACAACAGCAGGCGGAAGAACCGCCGGCCTGGCAGGTTCCCACGCCCGACCAGCAGGGCCAGCAGCATGGCGATCGGAAGCTGGATCGTCAGCGACAGCCCCATGATCATAAAACTGTTTTTGACCGCCGTCCGGAAAACCTCGTGATTATATGCCTGCTCAAAGTTCCCCAGACCGCGATAATCCTGCAAATCGCCGAAGCCGTTCCATTTGTATAAGCTAAACTCAACCGACTGCATCATCGGCCACAGCAGGAAGATAAAAAATACCGTCATGCCAGGCAGGACAAACAAAGCCACAGTCAACGTTTTATTGATCTGCCGCCTGGTATTGAGGGAAAATGCTCGCTCATAGGCGAGTGGGATGGCTTTGAGTCGCGTGGACATGACCTGTTCCTTTTTTGTGTACTCAGTTGTGCTGTAGTGCCGGGAACTCAGAAGGTATGGAGAGCGGTTCTCCGCTCCCCACACCTTCCGATTAGTTCGTCGTGCTTACTTGATCACGCGTTGGACTATTGAAGCTCCATCGCTGCCGCATCTTCGATCATAGCCGCTGCTTCTTCGGGCGAGATAGCGCCGGCGAAGAGACCGTCAACAGCGTCGAGCACTGCCGTCGCGATGACGGGGGGCAGGAACTGATCGTAGTAGAGCTGGAAGTACGGGGCTTCGTTACGAGCCTTCAGGATCGTCTGCAGGATCGGGTCAGTGATGGCCACTTCAGCCGCACCCACAGTCGGGATGATGTTCAGAGCACCGCCCACCAGCGCGGTCTGATTTTCCGCCGAGGTCAGGAACTTCAGGAAGTCCACGGCCTCATCTTCAGCGTTCGCGCCGACGGCAAAGCCATCACCACCGCCCAGCACGTCGTTGGGGTTGCCAGCGCCGCCTTCAACCACCGGGAAGGGCATCCAGCCGAGCTTGGCATTCAGGATCGGGCCAAGTTCCGCATTGTTGCCATTGTAGGCACCCGGTGCCCACTGGCCCATCAGTTCCATCGCGGCCTGCTCGTTGACCATCAGGGTCTGCGAGTCACCATAAGTCGCGCCCAGGAAACCTTCGGCGAAGGGCTGCAGGTCGATCAGTTCCTTCAGACGCTCGCCAGCCTGCACAAACGGCTCATCGGCAAACGAACCTTCGCGGTTATAGGCCTTCAGGAAGGCTTCCTGACCACCCACACGGATCGCCTCATAAACCCACCAGAAGTGGCCCGGCCACTTGTCGCCCTGACCGATCGCGATCGGGGTGATACCGGCATCCTTCAGCGCCTGCACAGCGGCCAGGAATTCGGTCCAGGTCGCGGGCGGGTTCTCAGGATCGAGGCCGGCCTTGGCGAAGAGGTCTTTGTTATAGAAGATACCCACAGCGCCCCAGGTGTACGGAACGCCATAGTACTCGCCGTTCTGGCCGTACAGTTCGAGCGCGGCCTTGGCCGAGAAGGAATCCTTCCATTCGCCTTCGAGTTCGGGCGCGATGTTGCGGACCAGGCCCGCATCGGCATACTGCCACAGCACGCCACCACCCCAGCTACGGAAGATGTCCGGGGGATCGCCGGCCTGCATCACGGTCACCAGGCGATCCTTGAACGCCTGATTTTCCAAAACGGTGATCTCGATGTTGACGTTGGGATGATCGGCCATATACGCATCGGCAATGGCCTGCCACTCCGCCTGCATTGCATCAGACGTATCGATGTGCCACCAGGTCACGGTGACTTTGTCCTGGGCCGATGCCGCACCGAGCACCGGCACGATCGACGCGAGCAGAACGAGAACTAACAAACCACGTAAGAACTTCATCTTTCGCTCCTCAATTACTAGGGTGAGCCAGGCTCACCAAAATCAATTAGTATCGCCGGGGGGCGGTCCCCAGCGGGATACCCACATCTAACGCCGCGAAACAGGGCAGGGCGCGCACGTATCGCGGATGATCAGCTCGGTCGTCATTTCGACTCGCTCGCCGGGCAGGTCAGGATTATTAATTCGCTTAAACAGAAGCTGAACGGCTGTGCGGCCCATCGCCTCCAGCGGCTGGCGGACGGTGGTCAGACCGGGGTGCACATGCCCGGCTTCCGGCACATCGTCGAAGCCAATGATGGAGATATCTTCTGGGATGCGCAGCCCATGATTGAGCACACCATCCATCACCCCAAACGCCGAAAGATCGTTGGCAGCCAGGATGGCGGTGGGCGGGTCGCTGAGGTTCAGCAGGTAATTGGCCGCAGCATATCCCTGTGGACGGAAGAAATCGCCGGGATAGATCAGCGCAGGGTCTTCGGGCAGCCCGGCATCGGCCAGCGCCGCGCGATACCCCGCCAGGCGATCCAGCGCGCTCTGGATTTCCTGCAAGCCGATCACACAGCCGATGCGGCGATGCCCCAACATGATCAGGTAGCGGGTCGCGTCATACGCCCCTTGCCAGTTGGTCGCCTGCACCGTCGATGAGAGGTTATTTTCGACATGCTGGTAGTCGATCAACACATGAGGGAACTGCTGCTGTTGAAGCGTCTCCATATACGCTTTGACATTGGTCGGCAGCAGCAGCAGCAAGCCATCCACCATGCCGCGCGTGATGGTCGAAACATACGCGGATTCTTTGACCTTGCGCCGGTGGGTGGTGTAGAGCATCAGATCGTACTGATGTGCGTCTAGCTCAGCGTCGATTCCCCGGATGATTTCACCGATGTAGCTGTTGCCCACATCCGGCACCAGCAGCCCGATCACCTGTGAGCGCCCCCCGCGCAGGCTGCGCGCCTGCTGGTTGACCACGTAGCCCAGCCGCATCATCGCATTCAGGACTTTTTCACGCGTCTTGGGGCGAATGTGATCGTTGTTGTTGACCACGCGCGAAACCGTGGAGTAGGAAACACCGGCTTCGCGGGCAACATCAACGATTGTGACACTGGTGTGTTTTTTGTTCCGGGCAGACATCGCAAGCCTTATTTTTGAGGTATTGAATGCCGCGCACATCGCCCGATCTGGCGATAGCAGCGCGGTTGAGTCTGCGTATTTTTACGAAAACGTTTTCATAACGCCAATGCTCATTGGTGACAAACCTAGCACATATTGCTCATCAAATGAGTGATAGGTCTTGCAAACGTTGTCATATCTGATTTCAGGATATAATGCTTTAGAGCAGATGTCAAGCTTTTTCCGTTCTGAGCAATCTTCTTCTTCACCTTGCCCGCGGTTGCACGACCAGCATCATCGCAAAAACAGCCTTCTCCGACGCGCAATTCCCGCGGAAAATCGGTTTGCTTTTTGTAACGTTTCACTCGCAAGTCATGGTATAATCAAACTCGCTTCTACGGGGTGCCCCACAGTGGGTCCCACTTCGCCTTCGCGAGTTCGCACCGCAGGATATCTGGACCATGACCGTGCCAACCGTTCCCTCCCCCGCCGATCCTCTCTTGGCCTGGCGCGACCAGTTCCCAATTCTGAACGACTGCACCTACCTGATTAACAACTCGCTCGGCGCAATGCCGCGCGGAGTCTATGACAGCCTGCGCGCCTATGCCGATATGTGGGCAACGCGCGGCATCCGGGCCTGGGGCGAGGGTTGGTGGGACCTGAACGTTGAAGTCGGCAATCAGATCGCCAAGATCATCGGCGCGCCGCCCAACAGCGTGTCTATGCATCAGAACATTTCAATCGCCCAGGGTATTCTGCTCAGCGGCTTCGATTATTCCGGTCCGCGTAACAAAGTCGTCATCGAAGCCGGGATTTTCCCCTCGGTCTATTACGTGCTGCGCGGGATGCTGCCCTCGCACATCGAGCTGTGCATGATCCCCAGCGAAGATGACGGCATTACCATCCCGATTGAACGGATCATCGATGCCATTGACGAGCGCACCCTGCTGGTTCCGATCAGTCATGTGCTGTTCCGCAGCGCCTCGATCCTCGATGTCAAACCGATCATCGAGAAGGCGCATTCGGTGGGCGCGGTCGTGATCCTCGATGGCTACCACGCCGCCGGGATCGTGCCGTTTGACGTGAGCGCGCTCAATGTCGATTTTTATCTAGCGGGCGTGCTGAAATGGATGTGCGGCGGGCCAGGCGGAGTGTTCCTCTATGCCCGTGATGACTACCTCAAGAGCTTCAAACCTGGGCTGACCGGCTGGATGGCGCATCAGCGGCCCTTCGCCTTTGAAGTGGCCGACCAGGAGTGGCGCGACGATGCCTTCCGCTTCCTCAACGGGACGCCCGGCGTGCCCAATCTGTACGCCATCCGTCCCGGCATCGAGGTAATTGCCAGCGTGGGGGTAGAGAATATCCGCCAGAAATCGATGCGGCAGACGGCGCTGTTGATCGATCTGGCCGATGCCGCAGGCATCACAGTGCGCTCCCCGCGCGATCCGGCTCAGCGCGGCGGTACGGTCACCATCGACCCACCCCACGCCTATGAAGTGTCGCGCGAGTTGATCGCCCGCCAGATTTTGATCGATTACCGCGCGAACGCGGGCATCCGTGTCTCGCCCCATTTTTATAACAGTGATGACGAAGTGCGGCTGGTGATTGAGGCCGTGCAGGATATTCTCGCCAGCGGTGCGTGGCAAAAGCACGCCGGCGGGCGAGATTTCGTGACCTAGCCGCGTCTCGGCGGACCGAACCACAGTCTGGATATTCGGGCAGGCCGCGCACGGGATATGCAAAAACGGTGAGTATGGCAGCCCAGGACCGTCCCCATCTGTACGATATCACGCGCACCATTACGCCTGCTCTGGCCGTGTGGCCGGGCGATGCGCCGTTTTCGGCTGTGCACGTGCTGCGCAAGCGCGAAGGGGCCTCGGTGAACCTGACCACGCTCACACTCAGCGCCCATACCGGCAGCCATGCGGATGCACCCTATCACTATGAGGATGAGGGTGCTCACCCGGCGGCGCTGCCGCTCGATGCCTATCTCGGCCCTGCCCACATCGTGACCATCACCCGGCAGCATGGGGGAATCGTGCCGGAAGATTTCGCCGACCACGATCTTTCCGGGCTTCAACGCCTGCTCATTCACACCTGGGTCAGCGATGTGCCCGATGACCAATGGCCGGAGGATTTTCCCTACCCCACGGTTGAGCTGATCGACTGGTTGGCCGCACAACACGCCTGTCTGCTAGGGTTGGACTGCCCTTCGGTCGATCGTTTCGACAGCACCGACCTGCCGTGCCATCACCGCCTGCGCCAGCATGGAATACTCAACCTGGAAAGCCTGCGGCTGGCAGGGGTTCCCGATGGCCTGTACGAGCTAATTGCCCTGCCGCTCAAGATCGACGGGGTTTGTGGTAGCCCGGTGCGCGCAGTGCTGCGCACACTATCCGCTGTGCACCCGGCGCGTTGAGGCGAGAGATCGGCATGAGCCAGCCAAAAGTGTTGATCGTGGATGACGAGCCGGGCCTGCTCCAGTTGTTTGCCAGCCTGGTTGAGCGCATGGGGTACGAGACCCTGCGCGCGAACGGTGGCCAGGCAGCGCTGGATATCCTGATGCATACAGTGCCGGATGTGCTGGTTCTTGATCTTGCCATGCCGTATATTTCGGGGATGGATGTGCTGCGCTGGTTGCAGGATCAGCGCCGCCTGGATACGATGAGTGTGGTAGTGCTCACGGCTTTGGGCTTCACGCCCGAAATGAACACTCTCGAACAGCGAGTGGATGCATGGATCAGCCGGCCCGTCGCGCCGAATGACTTCGTGGCCGCTATCCGGCGTGTTGTCAACAAGCGAGGGTAGGTAAATAGATCGTTGATCAGACAATGATCTGATGATTTTTGGCGATTTGTGTTAGACTAGGAAAAACGATTCCCGGACGTCAGGCCGTGTGGATCTTGATACAAAAGGCCGTCAGGCTGCCGTGTGCTGTGACGGGCACAGCCTGCCTAGTGATGGCAAAGGTGGATCACGATTGTGTCCAAGCCAGCGATCATGCTCGTGGAAGATGAACCAGGGCTGCTGACTCTTTTGACACACATTTTACACCCATTGGGTGCGCGAGTAATCCCGGCCAATGGCGGGGCGCAGGCACTCTCGCTGCTGGCCAAAGACACGCCCGATCTGCTGATCCTCGACCTTGCCATGCCCGAAGTGAACGGACAGGATGTGTTGCGCTACGTGCGCAGCCAGCCGCGCCTGGACGGAATGAAGGTCATGATCCTGTCGGCCCGACCAAACGATCCCACAATGACGGCTTTGGGCTATGATAGCTGGGTCTCCAAGCCGGTGCTGCCCAAACCCTTTGTGGAGGCGGTTCAAACCCTGCTCAGCTAGGGTATGAACGGCGACCAAGTGAACCCGTCGCGGCTCACCCACAGAAGCCAGGCGCTTCTGTAGAGGGATCAGTCATAAGGACCTGCCAGGTGTCTACGCCTCTTGTGTTGATTGTAGATGACGAGCCGGGTTTGCTGCGCCTGTTCAGCAGCCTGGTGGAACGCCTCAATGCGGCTACGCTGCAGGCCACCGATGGCGTTGCTGCAATGGATATCCTGGACCAAACCACGCCCGATCTGCTGATCCTCGATCTGGCCATGCCAGATGTATCGGGCTTCGACGTGCTGCAATATGTGCGCAGTGTCCCCCGCCTGGACTCGATGAAAATCATGATTCTGACGGCGCGCCCCAACCTCGTGCCCGAAGTCGAGGCGATGGGCATCGACTGTTGGCTCGCCAAGCCGGTGATGCCCAACGATTTCCTCGATGTGGTCCACGAACTGCTGTACGGCTGAGATCGTGCGCTTGCAGCGCTCAGGACGATCCGGTTCCCTGCTGCGCCCGGTTGAGCAAATCGCGCACGCTCACCCCATTCACATTGGGATAGGACCAGTCGCAGTTTTGGGCACACAGGTCCTGTAAGATGGGCAGCGCCTCTGCGTAAAATCCCCCGTTGACGTAATCCCGCGCCAGGATATAGCTTTGCACGAAGTTGGCCTGTCCAACCAGCCACTGCTGGTTGGCGCTGATGGACCCTAACTCTTGCGCCTGGGTCATCAGCAACACGCCGCGCTGCAGGCGATCCTGGCCGTCCTTGTTCTGCCCGGTCAGGTAGATGCGCGCCTGGTTGATCAAGGCCTCTTGCAGCATCGCTGTAGTCTCGGCCTGGCGGTAACCAGGATCAAGCGCGCGCAGCGATTCGAGAAGCTGGATCGCGTCTTCATAGTCTGTGAACATCATGGCCGTCTCGGCCTGGTTATACAGATACGCCGGGTCTTCGAGCGGGCTGAGCGTAGGTAGCGCTGTGCTCTCCGGCGAGAGCGCCAGCGCCGGGGTGGGCTGCTCCGGCGGGCGGGTGACGCTGTCGGTAGGGGCTGGGGTGCGCGTGGCGGTCGGCTGCGGCGTCGGGGTATAGGCATTGACGGCGCGGGCGGTCACCAGGCGCTGCGCGCTGTCGCGAGCGTATTGGGTGGGCGCGCGCAAAGTTTCCACGATCCAGGCGAAACGGGCCTCGGCCAGGCCCGGAAACCCATTCTCCAGGTCGTCAACACCCATCTGGTACGGTTCGGCAACGCCGGTCGCCAGGGTCTGGGTGACGCGCGCATCGTTGGTCGCCAGCCCGTCGCGGTAGCCCGCCACCCCGGCCAGCCCGATCATCAGCAGGCACAGGCAGACACTCCCGGCCATTACCAGCGCCAGCAGCAGCGCCCGCCCAGGCGCAGGCGTCCAGGCCGCCCGCGGAGCCGTATCCGCGCCGGGGTCAAATGGCGGCTCGTCTGCCCGCAACCGAACCTCGACCGGCGCGCGCGGCTGCGTGTCATCGGGGTGGAGCGGAGGTTCGCCATCGGGGAGCACTTTGCCCAATCCCGGCTGCTGCGAAGGCTGCTGCGAAAAATCGCCGTCAGGGCGCTCGATATGTTCTGTCATGATGATCGCTATCCTCGGCAGGCTGCGCCCGCCATCGTCAACCAATGGCCCGGTCTCGGCAAAACGAGAACCGGCAGGGGCATTATAGCCAGACCTGTATCGCTTTGTCCAAGACGCTCACCCCACGTCCACCACACGCAGAATCGGCCCTGGAGGGGCATAATCACAGTTGCACAATGCGCTAAATTTTAAACGCAGGTTAAATGACGGTTAAAAATCGCTTCCCGACTGAAAATGCCCAAGCCAATTTCATCATTTTGTGCAATCTGCCCAAAGCTGTTAGTATAAATCTCATAAAACATGCCCGAAGACAGCGATTTGCACACTTCATACAATGTTAGGCAATCAGGCAAGAGAATTCCACTCGCGCCGTTCATCCACCATCACACCGTATAAACCATTTTTCTCACCCAATCGACCGTTTTGATCACCCAGTCTATCTGACCGGGGTTTTGTGCACTTATCACTGGATCAGGGGGATCGTGTCATGAGCGCTGTTGCTACCTCAACCGATGTCAGATCGATGCTCAAGCTGGCCCTGCCCATCGGGAGCCGATTGATAACTGGCAACCCCAATACCCTGATCAGTTGGGTCAGCCATCTGCGCACACGTCCGCCGCTCTTTGCCGACCTGGAAGGCAACGAGCTGGTCCTGGTCTCGACCAGCACCCTCGCCAATTATCAGAAGCCGCTCACGCTCGAAACCATCATCGAAGAGCTGGCCCAAACTCAGGCGAGCGCGCTGGCCGTTCGCGGCACACTGACTCCCCGCACCCACCAGGTCGCGCGCCAGCATAACTTCCCGCTCATTTCGCTGCCCGACCGGGCCGTCCTGCCCCAGGTCGAGCGTGCTGTTCAGCGTCTGCTGACCAATCGCCCGGCCCAATTGGCCCATCGCGCCTTCGAGCTTCAGCAGACTTTGCAGCGCCACGCCGCCAGCTATCGCGGCCTGACCACGATGCTCACCGCCCTGGCCCGCATGTTGGATCGCCCGGTTGTGGTCCACGACCGCCGCGGCAACGTGGTCAGCCGGGGACTGCCCCCCAACGCTGGCAGTGAGTGGGAAGCGCACCTGGCGCTGACCAACGGCCCCGAATTCATCCAGCGCGTGACGGTACGCCACCCGCTGGGCATCGACGATCCCATTTGCGAGACTTCGGCGGGCCTGACCGCCCTGCTCATCCACGAGCACCAGGTCTACGGTTATCTCTCGATCCTGGTCGATGCCGAACCGCTGGACGAATTTGACGCCCTGGCGATGGAGTACAGCCTGCCTATGTGTGCCCGTGAATTCACCCGCCAACAAACTACCGATATCAGTATCGAGCCGACTCTCCCCACACGTGACTGGATCACCGAATGGTTAAGCAGCCCGGCCAGCGACGATCCGCTGCTGGCGCTGCGTGCCGAAAAAGACAGCTACCAGGCCAGTTCGTGGTATGCGGCAGTGCTCTTCCGGTGTGTGCCCACCCACGAGCGCGCCATCAGCGCCGGCCCGGAACGCATGGTGCGGTTGATCCAGAACGAGTTGAACCAGCGTCGTATCCAGGCTCCGGTCGGCCAGTTTATGGACCGCGCCGTACTGCTCTTCCCGCTCGATGAGCCTCAGCAGACTCAGCGGCTCAAGCAGATGGTGGACCTCTTGCTGCACAATCTGCGCCAGGCCACGCCCGATGGCGAAATCACCGTTGGTGTGGGCCGCCCGGTGCAGGGCCTGACTGCGCTGCGCGAATCCTTCCGCGAAGCAGAGCGCGCGCTCACCCTGCCTGAGCAGCTTGGTGACGCCAGCAATGTCGCCTTCTTCGGCGATCTCAGCCTGTACGAGCTGCTGCTTGGCGTGGGCGATCACCACGCACTCAAGACCTTCAGCGACCGCTGGCTGGCCCCCTTGCGCGAATATGACGAGCAGCACCACACCGACCTGCTGCCCACCCTCGGTGCATACTTTGCCAACAACGGGAATATGGCGCGGACGGCGCACGTCCTCAACATCCACCGGAATACCCTGGTGTACCGCCTGAGCCGAATCACCGAGATCATTCAGCTCGATATGGACGACTCGAACGTGCGTCTCAACCTGCACCTGGCACTCAAGGTCGAGCGCATTCTCGACAAACCCGGCGCAAATCCTACCTTCTAGACCCGGACACATCGAAAAAAACAGGGCCGCGCATCACGTGCGGCCCTGTGTATTGCCCCGGAACACTGGCCAGCGCGCATCACTGAGCGAGCAGCGCCTCTTCCGCGGCTATCAGCACCTCATCTTCGGGCGAAAGCAGGCTCTCCAGCGTGAGCGGCACGCGGATATCCGGCTCAACGCCCACGCCTTCCAGCAGTGTTCGGCCTGTCGCCGGGTCCACCGCGCGACCGGTCGGAATTTGCATGGTCAGGTTGCCGGGCAGCGAATATTGGCCGTCGCTCACCTCGCCGGTGAATCCACCGGTCGGGCTGTGACCCACAATCACCGCGCGGTTGTTGACCTTCATGGCATACGCGAACATGTCCCCCGCGCTGCCGGTCATCTGGTTCACCAGCACTGCCACCGGCCCATCATAATACGGCTCGGATTTCAGAATCTCGATGAACCCCCGGTAAGCAAAGCCGCCTGTGCCATCCGCATAGTAGAAATCAAAGAGGCGCGTGTAATCCTCGAAGAAATGTCCCGCGATGGCCATCGATAGATAAACCAGACCGCCGCCGTTATCGCGTACATCAATGATGATCCCTTTCGCGCCCGCATCGATCAGGCCCTGTAGCTCGCGCGTGAACCAGGCATCGATCTCACTCACCTGCTCGGCGAAGCCGAACACCCCGATATATCCGAGTCCTGACTCGAGCATCCGAGATGTGATCACAGGTCGGCCCGGCACGCGCGAGTCAAATGCCATCAGCAGCGACATCACGTCGGGCGTGCGGGTCAACTGCGCAGTCTTCTCGCTGCCATCCGGCGCGCGCCAGCCAAGCTCCACCGACGACCCGACCGGCCCTTGCAGCATGGTCGAGGCCTGGAAGTGGCGGCGCGTGTGTTCCGTTGAGGCACTGTTGATCAGCAGGGGAGTTTCTTCCAATACCTGGAGCGCAGGCTGTCCATCGACTGTTTCGAGCAGCGCCCCCACCGTCAGCCCGGCCTCTTGGGCGGGAGATCGATCGGCTACTGAGGTCACCACCAGTTCATTGTCGTCAGTGAGGGTAATCTGGCGAATCCCGACCCCACCGAGCAGATAAGTCTGCATCACCGGCAGCGATACATAGCCGACATGCGTATCGGGGATCATCGCGCCAAAGCTGGACATCACCAGATGGAAAGCGAGGTCCGAATCCGCTTGCTCGACCAGGGGCGTGATCGTCTGGTAAATGTTGTCCCAGTCGATCTGCTTTTCGACGGTGAAGGGATAGGTCGTGCGGGCACGCTCATACAACTGCTGCCAGGCGTCACGATAGCTCAAGGTCGAGTAATCGTTCAGTGCCCCCATGCTCTCGACGAGCGGCACGTCCACCGTAGGATTGCGCACGATGGTAAATGGCTCGGCGTCAAGCGCGATGATGCTCCACCCCTGCGGCAGTTCAACCAGCACATCGTCATCCGTGAAAAGCACACCATCCGGGCCATATTCACCGGGAAACAGTGCGCCATCTACTTCTGCCCACACCACAAGGGATCCGCCCACCATGTGGTAGGTCAGCGACTCCAGGCGAACCGACATATTCATCGGTGATTCGCCCCGGTTAACATAGTCATCACCCAGGAAATCGATAAACAACGCCGGAGTATAGACCTGGATCGCCGGAGGGCTGGCAGAGTCGCCATCGAAATCGAGCAGGGTACCCTGCGGGTCATCCGGCAGTTCGATGATGTAGCTTCCCTTCATGATGTCGCCCGCCAGCCGGCCCAATACCTGCGTCTCTTCGGGCGGCACGAAGTTATAATCCTCGTTGATCTGCCCCGACAGGTCATAGAGCAAAACCCCCGTCCGCGCGCCGATCATGCCATAGAGTGGGTTGGTGGTCTCATATCCCCCCACCACGCGGCGCGGCTGGGAAGAAATCTGCTGCCGGTCTGGCGTATTTGTGTTACTCACGGGACTGTCTGCAAGCGCCGGCGCAACAGCTACCGCCAGCATGATCACGACACCGAACAGCCCCATCAACCGACCTGGTACGCCCTTCATTTCATATCCTTTCCTGACTTCTCGTGCGCATTGTGATGATTCCACAGCGCTTCACATAGCTTATACGAAAAATCGCGCAAATTGTCTACCGGTTAGCGCCGGAAAGGGATATTTCGGGGTAGGACGAAGGCGTGGTATACCCTTGTCATGAGGTGTAGGGGCAGGTATACTTGAGGGGCATTCGGGGTGTGGCGCAGTTGGCTAGCGCGCTGCGTTTGGGACGCAGAGGTCCGCGGTTCAAGTCCGCGCACCCCGACTTCACAATCCGCAACGGTGAATCATCTAGCCCCCTGCCATTACTCGCTCATCATCACTCATGATCCGGGCAACGGGTCAGGTGTCCCCCACATGAGATACATCTCCACAAACCTCGCCCCTCACGGCTGCGATCAAGTGTGATATAATCGCCCTGTTCGTTTCGTGAGCAGAAATCGGCCCCCATGATGGGGCTTTTTTGAGGGTGCAGCAGCGCTATGGTGGACAGCACTTTGTTGGACAAACTGGCCGGGATCGAGGCGCGCTACGAAGAATTGGAGCGCATGATTGCCGACCCGGAAAACGTGAACGATTACAGCAAGGTTGCCGAACTGGCGCAAGAGCGTGCCGAGATCGCCGACCTTGTGGCGCAAACGCGCGCTTACCGGCAGGCTGCCGCCGAGCTTGACCAGGCTGAATCCCTGCTCGATGATCCAGACATGGCCGACCTGGCGCGCGAAGAAATCGCGCGCTTGCGCGATGCGCTGCCCGCCATCGAAAGCGAACTGCGGCGACTGCTGCTGCCCAAAGACCCACGCGACGCGAAAAACGTGATTGTCGAAATTCGCGCCGGGGCCGGTGGCGACGAGGCCGGTATCTTCGCCGCCGACCTGTACCGAATGTACGCTCGCTACGCCGAAGATCACCGCTGGAAGGTAGAGGTCATCAGCGCGCACGAAACGGGTGTGGGCGGCTACAAGGAAATCGTGTTTGCGGTCAAAGGCCAGGGAGCCTATTCGCGGTTGAAATATGAGAGCGGCGTTCACCGGGTGCAACGCGTGCCGGTGACCGAAAGCCAGGGGCGCATTCACACCTCGACGGCAACGGTCGCGGTGCTGGCCGAGATGGATGACGTGGACATCGAGATCGACCCCAAAGACCTGCAGATCGATACCTACCGTTCGGCGGGCGCGGGCGGCCAGAATGTGCAGAAAAACGAGACGGCCATCCGCATCACCCACCTGCCAACCGGGATCGTCGTCGCCTGCCAGGATGAGCGCAGCCAGTTGCAAAACAAGCTGCGCGCGATGGGCGTGCTCCGCGCCAAGCTCTACGACATGGAACAGGAACGGCTGCGCGCCGAACAAGATGCCGCCCGACGCGGTCAGATTGGCTCTGGCGACCGCAGCGAAAAGATTCGCACCTACAACTATCCGCAAAACCGCGTGACCGATCACCGCATCGGCATCAGCAGCTACAATCTGCCCGCCGTGATGGATGGTGCGCTGGACGAGTTCATCGACGAGCTGGCCCAGCGCGACGAGGCCGAACGACTGCAAGCGCTGGGGGAATGATGAGCGTGCCGGATCGTCCGCGCGTGGAGACAGTGACCGAGGCTTTGGCATGGGCACGCGCGCGCCTGGCCTCGCTGCCCCACACCGAACCGCTCGATGCTCCGCTGCTGCTGGCTTATGCCCTGTGCGTCGATCGGGCGACCTTGATCGCTCACCCGGAACGCGCGCTGACTCCCGACCAGGTGACTCGCTACGGGGCGCTGATCGAGCGCCGTGCTTCCGGCGAGCCGCTGGCCTACATCGTGGGCGAGCGCGCGTTTTTTGACCGTATGTTTAGCGTCACCCCCGACGTGCTGATTCCCCGCCCAGAAACCGAGCACCTGATCGAACTGGCGCTCGACTGGGCGCGCGCGCGGCTGCGCGACCGGCCGGCGGAACCGCTGCGCATCGCGGATGTGGGCGCGGGTAGCGGTGCGATCGCCGTCACCCTGGCAGCAAACCTGCCCGGCGTGGAGGTGTGGGCAATTGATGTCTCGGCGGCAGCGCTGGATGTCGCCCGGCAGAATGCAGCGCGCAGCGGCGTTGGAGGACGGGTGCGGCTGGTGCGCGGTGATCTCTTGGTGCCGTTGATCGATATCGGCACACAGGTGGATCTGATTGTGGCCAATTTGCCCTACATCCCTACCGCCGAACTCGATCACCTGCCGGCTGCACAGCACGAGCCGCGTCTGGCGCTGGACGGTGGCCCCGATGGCCTGGTGCTGATCGCGCGGCTGCTGGATCAATCGCCACGCGTGCTGGCAGCGGGTGGTCTGATTCTGCTAGAGATCGGCGCGGATCAGGGGACAGCAGTCTGCGAAGCGGCGCTTCAGGTCTTCCCCGGTTCTGCTGTGAGTGTGAGCCACGATTATGCCGGGCACGCGCGAGTTGTCCGGATTCAACCCGCCGCTATAGGCGAGCAAGGACGATCTCGCGATGACGATCATACTGCCGGTTAACATCCCCGAAGCGCTGCTGGCGGCGCGGCGTGCGCTCGAAGCCGGTGAGTTGGTCGTGCTGCCCACCGATACGGTGTATGGGGTGGCGGCACGCATCGACTCGGCAGCAATCGCGCGCATCTTCGAAGCCAAACAGCGCCCGCCAGATCGCGCGGTACCTGTTCTGCTGGCCGATATCAACAATGTGACGCTGGTTGCGGCGGAAATGCCGGAAGATGCGAAGCGGCTGGCTTCGGTTTTCTGGCCGGGTGCGCTGACGCTGGCCTTGCCCAAACGGCCTGACCTGCCCGCCAACCTGACGGTGCTGCCCACCGTTGGGGTGCGCGTGCCCGATCATGCCGGGGCGCGGGCTATCCTGCGCGCAGCGGGCGGCGCGCTGGCCGTGACCAGTGCCAACCGCAGCGATGAGCCGTCGCCGTGCACCGTGCACGAAGCCATCGCCCAATTGGGCAGCGCCGTCGCCGTCTATCTTGATGGCGGCCCTACCCCTGGCGGCGTGCCCTCCACTGTGGTTACCTTTGAAGAAGGCGCGCTGCGCGTCGTGCGTGCTGGTCCTATCAGTGAGCAGGACCTGCGCGCGGCGCTGTCCCGCTGAGCCTTTCCCCTCCATCTCAATCCCTTCTCGATGTTATCAAGCCGCAGAGTTGCCCGGTGCTGCGGCGATTCCCCGTGCATTGTGTCGCAAACTTGTAAAAGAAACCGACATCATTTTTATGGCTTTTTTTCAAGATTAAATTGCCATGAATACAACCTTCATTTATCATTAAGGTCAGGGAAGCGGGATTTTACCTCATCAGGTTCTTTTCACGGTGCTTGGGGAGCTATGATCAAACAACTGAGTACACGATTCGATAATCTCTCCATCAGGAGAAAATTGGTGCTTGGTTTTGGCGTCCTGATCCTGCTGCTGATGATCGTCACCATCACCAACGTGGTGATCGAGCAGGCCATCTCCAGGCCGGCCAATGAAGCCATGAAGGAAGCCAACGACGATATTCTGCTGGCTTCGCGGATCGGTTTCGAATTTGAGCGCGCCCGTTACGAGGAGCGTATTTTCGAAACCTTTTATCGTGCGAAAGGCTTCGACCAGGAAGAAATGGCCACTGCCTACGCCGTCGTGCTTGACCATCTCGGCAAAGCCGTCACCCTGATGAACTCGGTGGATATGGAAGGAGAGACGAGCGAGAGTATCGCCCGAATCGAAGCGCTCCGTAACGGTCTCGAAACCTATACCGAAAATATCGACAAGATTGTGAGCGAGCTATTGCCCGCGCGCGGATCTACAACCATTGGGATGGGGGCGGATATCTACCGCCCGCTGCAAGCGATCAACGCCTCAGTGGATACTACCGAGGCGATGGCACTGGTCGAGAGCTATGTGACGAATTTCACTCCAGAAGCCGTCATGGCACTTCCCCAGGCTCTGGCCGACATCAGGCAGAGAATTCAGGATGCCGATCTGCCTACAGACCGAAAAGATGTACTGCTCAAACAGGTCGATGATAGTCAGAGCGCCTTCAGCACGTTGCTCGCCTTCGATGGGCAAATCTTGCTGCGTTACACTGAGATCGGCACGGCGACCGAAGCTCTGGCCGAGGACGGTATTGGCGGCTATATCGCTGCAGAGGAGCAGGAACAGCGTGAGGCACAGGCCCGGCTGGACGATGCGAACCGGATCCGTGAAATTGTCGGATGGGCTGTCACGGGCCTCACCTTAGCTATCGCCCTGGTCATGTCGACCCTGATTGCACGTTCAGTTACGCGGCCCATCGCGGCGCTGAACCAGGTTGCTCGCCGCGTGGCAGAGGGTGACTACAGTCAGCGTGCCCCCGTCACTACCACCAATGAACTGGGCCAGCTAGCGCGTTCCTTCAACGAAACCATCGCGGCAGTGGGTGAGCGTGAACACCAACTGCGCGAACAAACCGAACAACTGCGCATCGCCACCGCCCGCGCTAAAGAAGCTGCCCGCATCAAAGGCGAGTTCCTGGCGAATGTTTCGCACGAGCTGCGCACCCCCCTGAACGCGATCATTGGCTTCAGTGATATGCTGCTGATGGGCATGAGCGGTGAACTCAACGAAAAGCAGGCGCACAAAGTTACCCGCCTGCGCGAAAACGGTATCCGCCTGCTGGACCTGATCAATGACATTCTCGACCTCACGCGCATCGAAGCCCGCCGCGTTGAGCTGGTGCCCAAGCCATTCGCCACGCGCGCGCTGTTCCTGCGGCTCTCCGGACAAATGGAAAGCCTGGCCCACGACAAAGGGCTGGAGTTCGCCATCAATGTCGCGCCCGATTTGCCCGAAACCCTGGTCGGCGATGAAAAACGTATTGAGCAGGTGGTGGTCAACCTGCTGTCGAACGCTTTTAAATTCACCCAGCAGGGATCGGTCATTCTACGGGCCAATGTGAACCATGCCGATAACACCTGGGCGATCACGGTCAGTGATACCGGCATCGGCATCCCCCCGCACGCAAAAGACCTGATCTTTGAGGAATTCCGTCAACTGGATGGCACCTCGACCCGTGCCTTCAAAGGTACCGGTCTTGGGCTGGCCATCACTCGTAACCTGGTTCGCATCATGGGGGGCGAAATCTCGGTGGAAAGTGAGTTGGGCAAAGGCAGCGTGTTCACCGTCACCCTGCCCCTGACACTAGAAGATGCAGTCACCGAAAAACCGGCTGAGATCGAAGCCGTGGAGGCGTAGCCATGTCCGACCTGTCGAATTCTTCCCTGCGCTTGGTCCTGGTGGTCGATGACGAGCCGGATAATGTAGATGTAGTAGCCGAGACACTGGAATTCTTTGGTCTCCAGGTGCGCACGGCCTCCAACGGTCTCGAAGGGTTAGAGGTGCTCAAAGAGTTCACGCCGGACCTGATCCTGCTTGACCTGTCGATGCCTCAAATGGACGGCTGGGAAATGCGCCGCCATGTCAAGAGTAACCCGGCCACCGCAAATATCCCGATCGTAGCACTCTCGGCCCATGCGATGGCCGGTGACAAAGATCGCGCGCTTGAAGTCGGTTTTGATGGCTACTTGACCAAACCGATCAAGATCGCCGCGCTGCTCGATGACATCCGGGCAGCGATCAAAGAGGCCGCTGAAACACCTGCTGCTGAAACATCCACTGCTGCCGTAGCTGCGGAAACTGAGCAAAAACCTGCTGAACCGGTACCTCAAGAGGCTGAATCATGAAACTGAGCGAATGGAATGTCCTGGTGGTGGAAGACGAGGACGACAGCATGGCCCTGGTCCAGGGCCTGCTGGACTATCACGGTGTTCGGAGCATCGCCACGACCACCGGCGAAGAAGCGCTCCAGGTGCTCAAAAAGACCGTGCCCACCCTGATCGTCATTGACCTGGCGCTGCCGGGCATGGACGGGTGGAGCCTGCTGCAAGCCATCCGGCAAAACCGCACCCTGGCCAATGTGCCCTGTGTCGCCATCACGGCCTATCATTCTGCCGAGGTGGCCTACCAGGCGGTTGAAGCCGGTTTTGATGCCTACTTTGCCAAGCCGCTCGATGCCACGTCATTTGTGCGCGAGTTGGTGGGCATCGTGGGCGAGTGAGTAGTCGGAAGGAATTCTGCGTTGGTGACGGCGTCAGCGTGGGCAGCAATATCCTGAACAAACTGAGCGAACTGCGCGCCAGCCCGTCACAGGTGGGGGAACGGAGAACGTATCAAACAATGGCTAAAGTGCTGGTTGTTGAAGATGATATCGACCTGTGCGGGACAGTGGTCGATGCGCTCGAAGCGGCGGGGCATACCGTGTACAGTGCCTATACCGGCACAGATGCGGTGGACATGCTGGTCTACCGGCGCATTGTGCCCGATGTCGTGGTGCTCGATTTACAACTGCCTGGCAATTCGGGGATCATGATCCTGGGCGTCATCCGAGGGCTGCCCCGGATGCACAAAACGCGGGTGATCATTACCAGCGGGCATGTCGATACCGGCCAGTGGGCGGTATCTCAATGGGGCGCGGATCTGTTCCTGCAAAAACCGGTGTCATTCGATGTTCTCAAGAGGGCTATTGATGAGTTCACTTCTCGATCGCGAACAACCACAGCCGTCATCGACGCCACCAACACCACTACCGCTCACGCTTCAGGCGCTGGTCTCTCTCATGCGCCAGATGGCGCACGACATGCGGGGACCGCTGGGCACCCTGACCGGCACCAGTGAACTGCTGGCCCAGGGCGTTTACGGCGAACTGACCGAACAGCAGGCCCGCGCCAACGAACGTATTCAGCGCAACAGTGCCCGGCTGGTCGCCCTGCTCGATGACCTGATGCTCTATGTCAAAGCTCAGTGCGGCCAGCTGGCTCCTCGTGCTGTACCCTTCGAGCCGCGCGCGCTGCTCGATTCCTTGCGCGAGCAGGCTACCGTCCAGATCACCGGCAAGGGACTCACGTTGCACTGGATGGTGGCGGACGATATGCCCGAAAAGCTGGTGGGCGATTCCGACCTGGTCAGCCGCGCGGTGTTGGCCCTGCTGACCAACGCCATCGGCTTCACCGAGTCGGGTGCGGTGTGGATGCACTCCGGCTGGGCAGACGGGCAGTGGGTGATCACCGTGCGTGACAGCGGCCCAGGCATCTCGCCAGACGACCAGCGGCGGTTGTTCGAGCCGTTCTTCCGGGGCGAAAAACGCCCGCAAATGCCTTCATCCGGCTTCGGGTTGGGCCTGCCTGTCGCGGCTGCCCTGGCGAATCTCATGCACGGGCAAGTTGTCCTGGAGCGCACCGGCCCAACCGGAAGCACCTTTTGCCTGCGTCTGGCGCTTGCGCAGCCTTGATTCTCTGCCAGGCCATTGGGGATCAAAAACACACAGGGGCACATCACCGGATGTATCCCTGTGTGTTTCTTTTCTACCGGGCAACGTGCCGAGCACGCGCCCAAAGCAGCCCCGGTTACCGGATGCTGACCTCGCCCCAGAAGGCTTTGGTCGCGCTGATGTCGGTTTCGGGGCCGGTAATCTCAAACGAGCCGGTGCAATGAATCTCTGTGCTTGACGTGCCAACCATGACATCGACCGTGCCAGGCGTCACCACGTAGGCGTTCTGGCGGTTGTAGAAGCCCAACTGGTTGACGGGCAGATGATAGGTGACGGTGCGGGTCTCGCCCGGCTGAAGACTGACGCGTGCAAACCCTTTGAGTTCCTTCACCGGGCGGGTGACGCCGTTGGCGAACTGGTGGGTGTAGAACTGAATGACCTCATCGCCCGCGCGCTCACCGGTATTGGTGACATCGACCGAGAGCGCCACCGTTTCACCCGGCGTAGCCTGGGCCGCGCCAATGCGCAGATTGCCCACCGCGAAGCGGGTATAACTGAGGCCATAGCCGAACGGGTAGAGCGGCTTGACGTTACACTCGACATAATGTTCATGCCACTGAGAGCGCCCGCCTGATGGCTTGTGATTATAGAAGACGGGGATTTGCCCTACCGCGCGGGGGAAGGCCATCGGCAGCTTGCCGCCAGGGTTGACATCGCCGAACAGAACGTCGGCGACTGCATTGCCCCCCTCTTCGCCGGGCAACCACGCTACCAGGATCGCCGGAACCTGTTCGGCCATCCAGGTCAGAGTCAGGGGCCGCCCGATGACCAGTACCAGTACCACCGGGGTTCCCGTCTCCAGCACCGCCCGCACCAGGTCTTCCTGCACGCCCGGCAAGCCCAACTCAGCGCGGTCGCGCGATTCGCCGGTGGTACATTCGGGCAGCAAACCGGAAAGGTCGCCCATAACCATCACGGCGACATCAGCCTGGCGCGCAGCTTCGACGGCTTCGGCGAACCCTTCGCGGCTCTCATCCAGAATGCCGCAGCCCTGCGCATAGATCACGCGTGTTTCCGGCGACACCTGGGCGTGAATGCCTTGCAGGACGGTCACCATATCAACCGTGTGCTCAACCAGGTCAATCTGGTCTGGCAGCACGGTGGTCATACCGCCCAGATTGCTGTTGCGCACCAGGGTTTCGATGTGCACCGGGTAAGAATAGTCGCCCATCAGGTTGCGCGCGCTGTTGGCATTGGGGCCAATCACCGCGATGCAGCCCAGCTTCTTGTTGAGCGGCAGCAAATCGCCCTCATTCTTGAGCAGCACGAATGATTTTTGCGCAATCGTGCGGGCCAGCGTGCGCTGGTCTGGCGTATCGAATACAGCCGAGGCAGCGCCAGCATCCACATAAGGATTCTCGAACAGGCCCATCTCGAACTTGAAGCGCAGCACGCGGCGAACCGATTCATCAACCAGTGCCATATCGACCGCGCCGGACTCCAGGGCCTGGCGCAGCGGGGCAGCATAGCAATCGTAGCTGGGCAGCTCAACGTCGATGCCCGCCCGCAGCGCCATCGCTGCTGCCCCGGCCTTGTCCGGGGTCACGTAGTGATAGGCGCGGATCATGTCGATGGCGAAATAGTCGGAGACAACGAGACCCTCGAAGCCCATCTCGTCGCGCAGCAGGCGGCGGAAGATCTCTTCCGATGTGGCGAGCGGGATGCCGTCGATCTCGTGGTAGGCGTTCATCACCGAGGCGAGGTTGGCGTGCTTGATGGCCGCCTCGAACGGGGGCAGGAAGACCTCGCGAATCTCGCGCCAGCCCACATGCGCCGGTGCCCAGTTCATGCCACCTTCCGTCACGCCATAGCCAAGGAAGTGCTTACCCGTCGCCAGCACGCCCGCCCGGTAATCATCGCTTTGCACGCCCTTCACATACGCTGTGCCCATACGGGCGACCAGGTGTGGGTCTTCACCAAAGGTTTCCTCAACACGGCCCCACCGCGCATCGCGCACCACATCCAACACCGGCGCGAGGGTTTGGTGCCCGCCTACCGCCCGCATCTGCTGGCGGATGACCGTCCCCATCTGTTCTACCAATGCCGGTTCCCAGGTGCTGGCAACACCAATGATCTGTGGGAAGCAGGTCGCGCCCATCGCCATGTAGCCGCTGCAGCTTTCTTCGTGGACCATTGCTGGAATGCCCAGGCGCGTATTCTCCAGCAGAAAACGCTGGATTGTGTTTGCCAGTTCTGCGCTGGTGCGCGGGTTAGAATTGCTCGCGCCGCCAATCCGCGTGATCTGCCCGATGCCCAGCCCGATCCGGTTTTGGGCGCGCGCGGGCGAAAACACGGCTTCTTGCAGCACCTCGTATACCCACACGCTTCCCAACTGGGCGATTTTTTCCTCCAGGGTCATACGTCCCAGCAGATCAGCAACCCGCTCGCTCACCGGGCGCGAAGCATCACGATAGATCGCATTTTCTAAAGAAGTGGTTGTCATTGCTCCAATTTTCCTTCATGCTGAGAACTAAACGATGCAGGGTGGTCGCAGGACTCGCGAATGATCAATTCGGTCGCCAACCGAATACGTTCTGAAGGGTGTCGGGCATCGGCCATGATCTCCAGCAGCAGCCGCGCAGCGGCGGCTCCCATCTCGCTGAGGGGCTGGCGTACAGTGGTGAGCGCCGGGCGCGCTGCCGCAGCCTGGGGAATATCATCGAAGCCGACCACCGAGAAATCGGCTGGGATGCGCAGGCCCCGGTTGCGCACGGCATCCACAACACCAAACGCCATGTAATCATTGGACGCAAAAATCGCAGTGGGTGGGTTGGGCAGGTCGAGCAGGTGTTGGGCAGCCTGGTAGCCCACTGCCCGCGAGAAATCGCCCGGTACGATCAGCGCCTCGTCCACCGGCAGCCCATGATCGCTGAGCGCGGCGCGGTACCCCGCCAATCGCTCGCGGGCACACTCCAGGAAGTCATATCCGGTGACAAAACCGATCCGGCGGTGGCCCAGGCTGATCAGGTATTCGGTCGCCTGGTAAGCCCCGGCACGGTTAGTCGAGTCGACGATAGGGTGTGGATCGCGCGTGCTGAAGGGATCGACCAGGACATAAGGCATCTGCTGCGCCTTCAGCAGATCGAAGAAATCCCCCAGGTCTTCGGGAACGATGATCAGCAGCCCGGCCACCAGTCCGCTGGCGAAGGCGGTGGTATATGTGGAAGCCATCTTTTTCCCGCGCCGGTGCGTATAGAGCATCAGATCGTAGTGACGCGGGGAAAGTTCTTCATCAACACCGCGCACGATCTGCCCGGCATAGCTGGAAGACAGGTCGGGCACGAGGATACCGATCACGTGCGAACGACCGCCCGCCAGAATACGCGCGACCGGGTTTTGCTCGTATCCCAGGTCCTGGACGGCCCGCAGCACACGCTCGGTAAGCTCCGGGCTGACATAATGGGTGCCGTTGAGGACATGTGACACGGTCGAGATGGAGACCGAGGCACGTTCGGCCACCTGTTTGATGGTGGGACGCATGGAAGAGTCTCGTGATGACGGCACAAGGCGTGAGACGACGCAAGATGAAGCGGGCGAAGGGCATAACCGCCATGCTCTTCGCTCATAAAAGCGCTTCGATGATTATAGTATAAGCACATCAATGGTTTGTCAAACATATCTGCCCCACAGCGTCTCTTTCCATGCAGTGCATACGGCGCGGACTCGTCCCGGCACCCACAGCGACTTTCTCCATCTGGGACCACAGCGCGGTACAATCGGTCAACGTGGACACTCTCACACAAGGAACAGAGACTTTTGGAAAGCAGGAGCGAACGATGCGAGTCGTCTTACAACGCGTGACGCGCGGAGCGGTGCGCGTGGATGGGCAGGTTGTGGGGCAAATCGGCCAGGGATTTGTGATCCTGGTGGGGGTCGGCCATGCCGATGGCGAGGCTCAAGCGCAGTGGCTGGCCCACAAAATCGCCGGGCTGCGCGTGTTCGAAGATGAGGGCGGCAAGTTCAACCTTGCGCTGAGCGATGTCGGCGGGGGATGCCTGGTGGTATCCCAGTTCACGCTGTTTGCCGATGCGCGCAAAGGCCGCCGTCCCAGCTTCATCGATGCCGCGCCGCCGGAGATCGCTGCGCCACTGGTGGAACGGTTCGCGGATTTGCTGCGCGCCGAAGGGGTTGCCCAGGTCGAGACCGGGATTTTTGGCGCGCTCATGGAAGTGGAGATTATTAACGATGGACCGGTGACGATCTGGCTCGACACCGATGAGTTGATGCGATGACAGCAACTCCGGGGCCGGCTCTACGTAGATTCAGGTAGACCGGGTTTACCGAGGAGAGAAATGGATGGACCACAGCATGACCACCACCGGGTTTGAACTGCCCGGCTATCGTATCGCACGCAACCTGGGGGTAGCGCGCGGCGTCACCGTGCGGGCACGCGGCATCGGCGGCCAGATCGCTGCCGGGCTGCGCACCATTATGGGCGGCAAGATTCACGAGTATGTAGCTCTGTGCGAAGAAGCCCGCGGCGAAGCCTTCGACCTGATGCTTGAGCACGCTGCCAAAATGGGGGCCAACGCCGTGATCGGCATTCGCTATGATGCCACCGAGTTGGGCGAAAATATGACCGAAGTGCTGGTATATGGGACGGCGGTTATTGTCGAGCGTGTCACCGAATAACCGCCGTCCACGGTTCGACTAGCGCCGGGTCGAGGACTGCTGCTGGTCGTCACGGGCCAGCAGCAGGGTTTCCAGCTCGTAGACCTCTTCATCATCCAGTTCAGAGATCAGCTTCTGCACGCGGCTGGGCTGTGCGCGCTTGAATTTGCTAGCGCGCGTGTCCTGGGCAGGGGCGCTGCTCTCTTTCCAGATTGCCGCTGTGCTGACTCCTGCACCGATCATCAGGATCGCCGCAAGACCCAGCAGCGAACTAGACCCCACGTTGGCGATAGGGCCGGTCACCGAGGTGAACGTCGTGCCGATCACCGAAAACACTCCGATCCAGATGACCAGGGTCACAAATGCACGTCCCACTTGATTCACAATGCCCTCTGCTTTTTCTATCTATATCCGCACTATCACGCCATCAACGACCGCGCTGGTTGCGCTCAGCAGCATCATCGCGCGCCAGCAGCAAGGCTTCCAGGTCGTAAATCTCGTCGTCATCCAGTTCGGCGACCAGACGCTCGACCCGGCGCGACGGAGCGCGCTTGCCCTTGCTGCGCAGCGAGTCGTCGCCGGGGTGCGATTGAGCACCCATCCACACACCTACCGTACTGATTGCAGCCGCGATGCTGAGGAACAGAACCAGCGGCACCAGGATGCCAGCATTGCCGGTATTATTGGTTGCAATCACCGAGGCGAGCATGATGCCGCCCGCCATCCCCCAGATGAACAGCGTGCTGACAAACCGCATGATGTCGCGCATAGAACCTACCTTTTGGCCCGGCCAATCTGCGCCCGGCGCTAATACTGCCCCGTGAGGATGATGCGCCCCGCCTGGCCTAGCAAATGCCCGTGTACAAGCTGGCTGTAGATCAGCGCCAGGGGCACCCCGACACACGTCAGGCTACCCGCCGGGGTCACAAAGGCCATGATCAACCCAAAGAGCAGGCTGTACCCCAACAGCAGCAGCAGGGTGCCCAGGTTGGCGCGCACGTCTTCCCACAGCGCGCGCACTTCCAAAAACGACGAGAAGTTGCCGGTCTGCCCAAAGCGAATCGCGCCCATCCAGTATATCGCGGCCAGCGGCAGCCCCAACAGCAGGATGAAGCCGCTAACGCACAACGTCACGCAAATCCACAGCAGGCCGCCCAGGTCTGAATTGCCCACCAACCCGCCGGTGAACATGATGATGCACAAAAACGGTGAGAGCGGCAGCATATAGAGCAGCGCGGCGATGAATGCCATCGTACCATCCGCCAATACCTGGCCCAGCTCGCTTACATCGGGAATGACATTGCGCTGGTGGCGGATCACGTTGCGGGCGGTACGGACCTGGTATCCCAGTGGAATGATCGGCACGACGATACCCACCAGCATCAGCAGGCCGCCGACGATGAATTTGACCGGCCAGTTTTCCTCTTTGAAGGGAAACGTCAATGCCTTGGTGAAATCCATGATCCGCCCTCCCTGGTCACATAGCGCGCGCCGCCTGTGTTTGCTTCATTATACGTCAGGGGCGCGGTTTGCGTTGCGAGATGACTCGCTGCCGGTTATCGTCCGCACCGGATGCCAGAGCTGCACCGCCCGAACGGTCTGCTGTACGCCCAATACCCCCAGGAATATGGC
This sequence comes from Anaerolineae bacterium, assembly GCA_034429275.1. GTDB lineage: Bacteria > Chloroflexota > Anaerolineae > Aggregatilineales > Aggregatilineaceae > DAOUFU01. The sequence continues at coordinate 63,353 of DAOUFU010000160.1, forward strand.
CGTGGCGGTGAGTACAATCGCCGGGCCGGTCGCCACATCGCCGTGATACGAGATATAAAACCCGATCACGCTGGAAGCCGCACCGATGGCTGCCGAAATCAGCATCATCGGCAGCAGCCGCTTGCTGACCAGGTTGGCAGTCGCGGCGGGCGTCACCAGCAGCGCCACCATCAGCGCAATCCCGACCGTTTGCAGCGCAACGACAAACGTCACCGCGATCAACACCA
>DAOUFU010000161.1:0-13810 GCA_034429275.1 Anaerolineae bacterium
AAGGTAGCCCACGGCCCCTACCCCGATCAGCACCTCGATATAGAAATAGTCGAGCAAAACCCCCGCCCGCGAAAGGCCCCACCACCCTACAGCGCCAGCCACCAACAGCAAGGCCGCGATCCCCCCCACACGCCAGCGATCAAACCGCGATCCTGCTGCCAGGGCCAGCAGCATTCCCCCACCCGTCATTGCTGTCAGCAGCAGCATCTGGCGATAATTGGGGTCACCGCGCGCGGAGGTCAAGAACTCAACCGGCGGCAGCAGCCGCAGCGCGATCAAACCCGCTGCTCCCAAAACGGCCAGGCGCGCGCCAGGGCTGCGCAGCCCTCTCGCCGCCAGCACCAATCCCACACAAATGACTGCCATCGGCACGCGCAGCAGGAAGGTGGTCAGCAGCGGCGGGTGACTGCTCCGCACCGCCGGATGAATGCTCGCCCACTCAGCCAGGTCGAACGCGTTCATGGTGAACCCGGCTGTCGTGTGGCGGTACCAGGGCGCGAGGTAGAATCCCAAGGTCGCCACCAGCAGACCAATCATCACCCACGCGCGCCCAGGTTTCATGATTGATCACCCCCTGCTTGCCCGTCCACGCCTGCCAGATGATCGATATGCTGCCGGATAGCATTGTCTTCCTCCACCTGCCGGTGGAAGAAATCGATCATGAACTGGCTGCGCCGTTGACGCAGGGCCATCGGCGCGACTACCCGCAGGTCGCCCACATCCGCCCGGTCGCGCCCGTCGGCAGCAGCATGGGCGCGTGCTGCCTCAAACATGGCATACTCCGCACGGTGAGAATCGATCCCCAGTGCTTGAACAAGCGCCAGCCCAACCTCAACCGCCTGCTCATCCAGCTCTGTCTCTTGCAGCAGCTCCCGCGCTGCAATGATCTCTTCGCGGGCTTCGGCCATGCGTTCCGCCCACTCGGCCAAAAACTGCCGGCGGCTTTGCTGATAACGGCGCACCCGGCGGTATACTTCCAGGCGCTCCTCCCGGCTGACCAATCCCTGCACGGGGACACGCAGCCCAAAGCGATCCATGATTTGCGGGCGCAAACGTCCTTCTTCCGGGTTCATCGACCCAATCAATACGAAACGTGAGCGATAAGTGCCTACCATCGCGCCGCGACGGACAGTATAGCTCCCTTGCGAAGCCGCATCCAGGATAGCATCGACGATCAGATCGTCCAGCAGATTGACTTCATCGATGTACAGCAGGTTGCGATCAGCACGCGCCAGGATGCCGCGTTCCAGGCGAATCCGGCCCTGCTGCGCAGCGATCCGCTCGTTGATGCCGCCAACTACATCCTCCAACCGTGCGTTAAGGGGCAGCTCAACCAGCTTGACCGCTTCGAGCCGGGTGAACGTTTCGCCCTCGAAGTCCTCATCGTCGTCGATCACCACACCCTGGGCATCGACACGTACTTCGTAATAGGGAAGCAGATCGATCAGGCTGCGGACAGCGGTGGTTTTGCCGGTTCCACGCGGCCCGATCAACAACACGCCGCCGATCGCCGGATTGATCACGCTCAACAGTAAGGCCGTGCGCATCTCGATCTGCCCGACCATCGCCAAAAAAGGAAACGGTAAGGTTTCGGCCAGCCCCAGGTCAGGCGTAGGTTCGCGCAGCACACGCCGCGCGCCGGAATCGCTGAGCATGTCGAGCAGCCGGGAATGCGCCGCTCCTGAGCTGAGGTCGGGCAGCAGTTCAGACATAAGCACTCTCTTTTTTGGGCTATCCACCCATCACGTTACGATTCGCTTTCCGACGGCGCATTCAAGCGACGTTCGCGCAGCATCTCTTCGCGGCGCTGGTGACGCTTGCGCTCGGCCTGCCGTTCCTGCGCCTGCTCGAACATCAACCGCTCTTCGGGTGTTTCCAGCAGCAGGGGTGGCACTGCCTGTGGACGTCCATCCGGCCCCAGCGCCACGAAAACCAGGTAAGCCGTATTGGTGGCGACCATCGATCCGCTGATGGGGTTTTCCGCCATCACGGCCACACGCACTTCCATCGATGTACGCCCTGTATACGTAAGCTCGGCGGTGAGCGTGATCACACTGCCCACATAGATCGGCTCTTCAAAGGTCATCCGGTCAATGGCGACCGTCACCGCCGCCGAACGTGCATGGCGCATCGCGGCCAGTCCGGCAGCTTCGTCCACCAGCTTCATGATCACGCCGCCGTGAACGTTGCCCATCGCGTTAGCGTGCTCCGGGTTCATGATCATGCTCATGACAACCCGCGATTCGCTGATACGCTTGGGGGTCAGGCCGATGTCGCCGCTGCCCTTCGTCATTCCATGTCCTTCCGCAGCGAAGAGATGCGCTTGAAAATATCCGGTTCTTCTTCAAGCACATCCACCGTGCTGAAGTCGAGCTGGGACATCATCGGCGGAAGCGGCGCGCGTGCTGGCAAACGCTCCGGTTTGGGCGGTTCGGGGGGGGGATTCGGATGAAAGCCAATGCGCCGCTCAGTTCGTTTGCGGATGATACGGCCATCCTTGCTCAAACGCCCTACCCATTCACCATCACGTTTGTACACGCTGTCATCGGCCAGATACCCAATATATTCCCCTCGGCTGTCCCAGATATAATCTCCGATTTTAGTCGCCTGCCAGTCGCCGTGTGTATCAAAAATAAATACCGGTTTGTTTGGGTCTTTTGGTGGACGTGTGCTCATGATTGCTCCCTATCGTGCTCTTCCCCTACCATCTGCTCATAGATCGTTTTGAGTTGGCGCGCAGTTCGTGCCCAGGTAAATTGTGCGGCCTGTGCCAGGCCGCGTACACTCAGATCGGCGCGCAGCACAGCGCTGTCCAATACCTGCCGCAGCGCATCCGACAGCGCCTCGACATCATAAGGATCGACCATCAACGCCGCATCGCCTGCGACTTCGGGTAATGATGAGAGTGTAGAGGTAATGACCGGTGTCCCGCAAGCCATTGCTTCCAATACCGGGAACCCAAACCCTTCATACAGCGAAGGGTACGCCAGGCAGACCGCGTCCGAATAGAGAGCAGGCAGGTCTTCGTCGCGTGCGAACCCAATAAAATGCACGCGCCCCCCCAACCCCAGCGCTTCGACACTTGCATAAATCGGGTCATCCAGCCAGCCCTTTCCACCGGCGATCACCAGGTGAACATCGTTGTAAGCCGGGCCGAGTCGGGCCAGTGCGTCCATCAGGCGCGCGTAATTCTTGCGGGGCTGCACCGTTCCGATGGAGATAATGTACGGGTGGTCGGGAATATGATAACGCGCGCGCGCGGCGCGGCGCGCATCTGGATCGACCACTCGTGTGAAGCCGGGATTCGTCCCACCCCACAGCACGGTGATCTTCGCCGGGTCGGTGCCATAAAGCTCAACCAGATCAGCTTTGGTAGCGTGCGAATCGGCCAGTACGTGTGTCGCGCGCCGAACCGAACGCGGTACGACAACGTCCAGGTAAGCCTTCAATACAGGGACCGCCGTCTCCGGCGCACGCACAAACGACAAATCATGGACGGTGAGCAGAGTCTTTGTGCCCGGCAGAGTAGGCGGAAGGGTGAAATCGGTGGCGTGGAACAGGCTCACACGCCCGATGAACCATTCAACCGGCCAGGGGAGCCGCGCCCTGTGCCACAGGCGCGCAAACCATCGCGGCGTGATGCGGGTAGGCCGCCATTGGAAATTGGGGCCGGGGAGAGGGGGAAGCGCGGCATGAGTCGCGCCGGCAGCAAACAGGCGATAATCGGTTTGTTGATCCTCTGCTGCCAGCGCGCGGACCATTTCGCGCACGAAGCGGCCAATGCCCGCGCCCTGTTCATGCGCCGCAGTGTAATCAATACCGATGCGCACGTTCATCGACCGGCAGCGTCATACGCCTTTGCCTAACACCGCACGAACCCGCTCCAACAGCAGGTCAGGGGTGATCGGCTTGGTCAGGTATTCGGTCGCACCGGCGGCCAGGCCGGTTTGCTGGCTGGCGGAATCAACGCGCGCGGTGAGCAGAATCACCGGGGTATGTGCCCGTTGAGGCAGATCGCGCATCCGGCGCATCACCTCAAACCCATTGATATCGGACATCATCACATCCAGCAGCACCAGGTCAACCGCGTCTGTTCCCGCCAGGTAATCCAGCGCATCGCCCCCCGACATGATCTCTCTGGTTTCGTACCCATCACGGACTAATGCCATCCGCAGCAGACTGCACAGCAGCGGATCGTCGTCAACAATCAAGATGCGTTCTGCCATTGCATTCACTCCACATCGCTGTAGGTCCAATAGCGATTGACGAAGAAGTTCCAGACCATGACCATCCACACGGCAAAGAACTGCGCGATGTTGGTCCCCAACCTCACCTGTACCGCATTGGTGAGCGAAGCACCGCCCAGCCCGGTGATAATATCTGCGCCCAGCGCACCAAACGGCCCAAACATGACCCGCACCCATACCAGGCGAAACGCAAGTCCGGCAGTATTGACGATGAAAAACTGAACCAGCTGTCGCTGAACAGACCGCGATCGCGAATCGGGATACGTCCAATATCGGTTCCACATAAAGTTGCTGGCCACCGCCGAAACAAACGCCGTGCCGGTCGCCAGGGCCACTTTGGTAGTGACGTGGGGTTCTTCCGGGTGCAGGATCGTCGCCTGCAAAAGATTGAGCACGCCGAAATCGATAATTGCCCCGATGATGCCCACCGTGGCGAACTTCAAGAAGCGTTCTAGCTCTTTGGGTTTTTGCCCTCCGAGACGGGCTGCCACCTTGAGGATGATCTGGTTATACGTTTCAAAGGGGACAAGATACCACCGCATGGGCTTGGCCATCGGGTTGGGTGTTTCGGTTGTCATCATGCCTTTTTCGTCCACCGTACGGGTTCCTGACAGCGAGAAATGGCCACAGCAAGCAGCCCTAACATAACACCAATATGCAAAAAGAGATTGTTGACGTAAAGTTTATCCACCATGCTGTGAACTGCCAGATGAGTCCACGTCCCTAACAGCCCCAGGACCATGCCGCGTCCCACAGGGTCTGGTTGGCTCAGCGCCCCAAGCGTCCAGGTGACAACCAGAATCCACCCGGCCAAATAACCGGTCAATCCGACCAGGCCCGTCTCCGCCAGCAGATTGAGGTAATCGTTGTGGGCGTGGCCCAGCGCGCGCGGCCAGCTCGGAATGCGATAGGTTTCATATACCGCTTCATAGTTCCCCAGCCCAACGCCGATCCAGGGATGCTCACTGGCCATGTTCAGCGCAGCCTGCCAATGGGCCAGCCGCTCCACAATGGCGAAGTTCTCGTTTCCTACCGGCACCCCGCGCATATCTCGGAACCCAACAAATTCATCGAGCGTTCCGGTCAGGCGCTGTTCAATGCCAGCCGGGACCAATCCGGCCATCCACATCACAAGGAACAGAACCGCGCCGCTCATGACCAGGCCCAGCCCCTGCCAACGTTTCCGCGTGGCAAAGGATACCATTACCACTACGGCTGCGCCAAAACCCAACCAGGCACCGCGCCCCCACGAGGCCAGCAAACCCGCCAGCAGTAGCAGGCCTGCGCCACCGTACATCACGGCAATCACGGCGGGAAACAGCCACTCATCTCGCCTCGCACGCCATCGCCCTAACGCCAGCGTAACATATCCCCACGCCAGCCCACACGCCAGAGGCAGCGTTAGCCCCATAAACGCACTGAAGGGATTCGGCTGGCCGAACGTCCCAAACGCCCGGAAAAACCGATAGTTCATGATCCACAGGTGCGGCGCGCCCGATCCTCCGCGAAATTCGTACAGGCCGATGATCGCTTGCCAGACGGCGGCCAGCACCACTCCCGCCGCAATCCACGACCATCGCCCGCTCTGCCCCAGATCGAGCACCACGACCACCAGCAGCAGCATTTCGACCCATTTGACGAATTCGGTCAACCACGCGCCGCCCGATTTTGCACTGAACAGCGACGGTCCGAATCCGAGCATGATGATGGCCAGTGCCACATATACACGCGAACGCGGAAGCGGCAGACGCGGCGTATGTACTACCCGCCATAGTGACCACCCGATCACAGCCATCCCCAGGCTGATCTGCCCGATATCGACCGGGAGATTGACCGGTGCTTCGGTTGCAATGAGCGTTTTGAGCGGCGCGAGGCTCAACATAGCGATCACGCCCAATGCCGGTTCGATCACCAGCACACAGCCTGCTCCCGCCAGCAGCAGCAGAACACCCACAGCCGTCACAGGAAGTAGGGCCACCGCCAGCCCAAGCCCTGTCGCCAGCGCCCCCCAAGTCAAGATGCCGCGCATCTGCGGATGCAGTGCTGGCCTGGCGCTCATCACATCCTGTCCTTGAAATACGCGATGCTGTGGCGCAGCCCTTCATCCAGGTCCACGCGCGGCTCCCATCCCAACACACGGCGCGCCCGACTGATATCGGGTTGGCGGGTTTGTGGGTCACCTTTGATACGCAGGTTTTCTTTGATGACAATTCCCGCCTGGTTGCCGGTCAAGGCATTGATTTTTTCAGCAAACTGGCGAATGCTCAACTCGGTGGGATTGCCGATGTTCACCGGCTCGCAAAAATCACTCATCAACAGCCGGTAGATACCCTCGACCAGGTCGCTCACGTAGCAAAAACTGCGTGTCTGTGTCCCATCTCCATAGATGGTGAGCGGTTCACCGCGCAGCGCCTGCCCGATGAAATTGGGCACCACCCGCCCGTCATCCAGCCGCATTCGTGGCCCATAGGTGTTAAAGATTCGCACGATCCGGGTATCTACCCCGTGTGTACGGTGATAAGCCATCGTGATCGCTTCGGCGAAACGCTTGGCTTCGTCATACACGCCGCGCGGCCCGATGGTATCGACATTTCCCGCGTAATCTTCTGTCTGGGGATGAACCAGCGGGTTCCCATAGATCTCAGAGGTGGATGCCAGCAGGAATCGTGCTCCCTTGTGCTTGGCCACTCCCAGGGCGTTATGTGTGCCCAGCGCACCCACTTTCAGGGTTTGGATGGGCTACATCAGGTAGTCGATGGGACTGGCCGGAGACGCAAAATGCATGACAGCGTCCAGAGGCCCCTCGATAAAAATGTAGTGGGTGACGTCGTACTTCACAAAAGTGAAACGCTCGTTGCCGGCCAGGTGCGCGATGTTATCGGTGTTTCCTGTCAGCAGGTTGTCCATACCGATAACGGTATGCCCTTCGGCCAACAACCTGTCGCAAAGGTGCGAACCCAAAAAACCTGCTGCCCCGGTGATCAGAATGCGCATGGTGGTTCACTCTCGCTTGTGTGAGCATCCAGACTCAACCCGCTAAGTGTACCACACCCCCGTGGCGATCCAACCCCTTTTTTCGCTCTTGGACCAACGTCCCCCACCCTGCACGGTGCTACTCGCTGTTCAGCTCGCGCAGTTTCCGCTCGAATGCGGCCTTGAACACACCAAAAGCGCGTTCGTCATACAGGCAGATCACCACCTGGCGCAGGTATTCCAGGTCTTCAAACGTATAATCCAGGATCACACGCAGCATGACATCGGCGCAGCCTTCAAGGGGGTAGCCGAATACCCCAGTGGAGATCGCCGGGAATGCGATGCTGGAAAGGTGATACTGCTCAGCCAATCGCAGGCTGGCCCGAACAGCACTTGCGAGCTTCCCGGCTTCGCTCCCTTCACCCATGCGCGGTCCCACGGCGTGAATGACGTACTTCGCTTGCAGATTTCCCGCACCGGTGATCACGGCCTCGCCGACTTCACAATACCCGATTTCCTGGCACTCGCGTTGGATCGAAGGTCCTCCAACTCGCCGAATTGCACCCGCCACTCCAGAGCCGAGAACTAGCGAGGAATTCGCCGCGTTCACAATGGCATCGACGGCTAACCCGGTGATGTCACCCAACTGCAATTCGATGGTGATTCCGTTGACAACGGCTTGCATGACTCGCTCCTCCAGCCGCGTGAGTTCACCTCATGGATCGCCTGCTTTCATCTCGTTGCGGAACAATGCGCTCCAGGTGGACAACCAATGCGAGTGATAAGAAGAACACAAACGCCAGATTGATCGCAAAATACCCGACATCGACCAACCCATGCCCCAGGAAATCTGCCATGCTGCCCGCCACCCCGATGACCAGGGCAAACAGCAGCGGGTTGGTCCCCGCGATGCGCTGACGCAGCAGCCATACACCCCGCCAGAACCACACCTGGAACGCCACGCCTAGCACAACACCAAGAATGCCCAGATTCACCCAATAATTCAACACCAGGGTGTGCGGAATCGAAAGATCGGGTTCTTGCCACGCTTCGGGCAGCAGGTAGCGGCTGCGATACCAGTACAGGAACTGATCCAACCCGACTCCGGTCAGTGGTTTCTCGCGGATCAACTGGATCGAGCTGTACCACAGGTGTCGGCGGAACACGGCGGTATCTCCTGTCAAATCACTCAAACGAGGCAGCACCGCCGAGAGCACAAGCAGTGCCAGAGCCAGCCCTACCACCAACGCTATCACCGCTTTTGCTGCATTCCGCCCCCGCCACACCAACAGGCCCACCACAAGCGCCGCCGGGATTCCTAACAGGATTGCACCGCGACTCTGGCTAAGCAGCACCGCCGCAGCCATCACACCCAGGCCAGACACGCCAAATGCCTGCCGCCACGATCCGCGCGGAGCCAGCAAAGCGTAAGCCAGCGCAAACGGGATACACCGCCCCAGGTATAACCCTACCCCATTGGGTGATCCGTAGATGCTGATCAGTCGCCGCGCGCCACCCTCTGCTTCTACCACATTTTCCCCGGTGAAGAACAACACCAACCCCACAACCGCAATCGCCCCACCGGTGAAGATCAATGCATCCACCAGCCACAACAAGTCCCGCTGCTCCATGCGCATCAGCCGCACCAGGAAATAGAACGCTGCCGGTTCCACAATAACCACCCGCAGTTCATGCACGGCATATCCCCGGTATTCTGCCCAGGTCAATGAAAGCAAGCCGACTGCCACAAACGCAATGACCAACCAATCAATGGTCATCAGGCGTACGGCGACCGGCTGACCGTCCATCACTCGTCCAGAAGTCCCTTTTCGCTGCCGCGCCCAATCGACAGCAGCTCGCGTGCTCAGCGCCAGCACTGTGAGTGCCAGGTAGACCTCGACTGTTGCGAACAGACGGAAGAACAGGTCGAGCGTCGAGAGAAAAAACGCTGACCAGAAGATAACCAACATGACTCCTAGGATCGGGCGGTTGTAGATCATCACAAACAGCACGCCCAACGCCACCAGCGTGATCACAAACACAGGGGCCAGGGAGGCCAATCCTGCCGTCAGGATGGTCACCGCCAGCGCTGGCTGATCTCGCCGCAGCAGAGCAGGAATCGCTTCCCCCCAGGTCAGCAGAGTCCCTAACAACACAATCAGCGATACCCCCAGGCCCACCAACCATTCGCTGCCCTGGCGCAGAGTATCCGGCGCAGGGGGACGAATCGAGCGCCAGGGCAGGCGTGTACCGCTCACCACACCGCCAATAAGCGCCAACCCTCCAAGCATCACGCAAATTCGCAACGGCCATTCATAAGGCGCGCTATCCGGCTCCACCCCAACCGCATATCCGGCAATCGGCCAGCGGTCGTCACCCTGGGCGGGCCGGTGCACAATCTCTGCCGTGTGAATTCCTTCAGAAAGCCCTTGGGCAACAGTGATCAGATCAGTCGTTGGCCTGCGTTCCGGCGCAGTGAGCACCACGTAGGCTTCCCCCTGGCGATTGCGCGGCAAAGCATTGGCAGGCTGACCATCCACAGTCACCAGCAAGTAAGCCAGGTAATCGTCGCGGTGCAGAAGCAGCGCAAGCGAAGTCCCATCGAACTGAACCGTGATACGATTCTCGACCGCCTCCACTGCGACACCCGGTTCAGGCACGCGCGCGTCCGCCCCCTGTGCACTGAACTGCCACCCTTCGGAATACTCGGTGAAAAGATTCTGCACCGGGTATCGCCCCGCGATCATAGATTGCGTGCCGAAATTTACCCCTGCAGCGATCCAGTCATCGATCACCGGCGCGAGCGCAAACCCTTGAATAGGGTCGTCGGGCGGTGCATCTGGCTGCCAGTGTTGAAGGATCAAACCACCGACCCACGGCCATTCGCGTCGTGCACGCTCATAAGCCGCACGTGTATAGCTGAGCCGCTCATCCGCCGTGGCACTTCCCCACAGTGAGGGCGGCCCCTGCCAGTCATCGGCCAGGTGATTCCACCCGAAGTTGCTGCCCCACAAAGGCTTGTCACCATCGCCGCGCCGCACCATTTCCTCACGCAGCAGGATCAACCGTGAGAAGTTGAGGATGCGCTCGCTCACTCGTCGGTCATCCGGCCCGGTGTCGAACCCGTAGGGTTTTCCAGCGGCAGCATCAAAATAATCGCCGCCCCCCTGGTCATAGATCGCGCGCAAAAACAGCAAATCGCTCAGGTTATCCGGTCCGGTTTCTACAGTAGGTGCCAACGCCGCCGCGATCACGCTGGCATCTGCATCTGCCGCATGGATGGCGGTGTACGCGCCGCGCAGCATGGCGACATAGTGGGCCGGGCGCGGGTCGAGATTTCCCCAGTGCAGCTTGATATTCGGCTCATCCCATATCTGGTAGTAGGTGATGGAATCCTGGTAGCGCTCTGCGACTGCCCCGGCAAAATCCGTATAAGCAGCGGTGCTCGCCGGGGGAGCGAACGGGTGGTCTGGGGCTAGCGTATGCCGCGCCCAGGGAGGTGTGCCATCGAGTACAGCCACCAGATCAAGGCCATCTTGAGCGGCTACCGCAGTGACAATCACGTCATACACGGCCCAGTCAAACTCGCCAGGCTGCGGCTCGATGTCCTGCCACAGAAACGGCTGCCGCACCCAGGTGAATCCCGCCGCCGCGATCCGCTCCAGTTCGCGCGGCAGCGCTTCAGCAGAGTACTGTCTCAGGTCCACATTGACACCGGCCAAAGGTAATCGCTCCGGCATCGCCTGAGTGCGCGTGGCATCCTCCCAACCGCGAAGCTCAACCGCGCGCCGGTCGAGCGTCACCCATGCCCCGGTCAGGCTGCCTGCCAGCACAACCAGGCACGCCCCAAACAAAACCCGCCATCCGTTTCGACTCAACATGGAGCGCATTAGCTTGCCCACCGGGGACGCGATGCTTGCCCGTCATCCGTGACCTGTGTCGCCTGGCCGGTGGTCACGTCCACAATCCACAGGTTCCCCTGCGAGATCAGTGCAATCTGGCGACCTGTAGGACTCCACGCGATCCCGTTCTCAGGGTCCGGGCGCAGTCCTGGCAATGCCGCATCCGGGAACAACCGTCGCCCATTGCTACCATCCTGGTCAGCAATCCAGAGATCGTACTCGGTGCCGGGGCTGCGCTGCGGCTCACGCGCCTGGAAATACGCAATCAGGTACGAAACGCTGCCATCGGGCGCAGTCAAGGGCGGAGAATAGGTCGGTATCGACCAAATGCCGACCAACGGCTTGAACGGCGCAATCGTCATCCCCGTCGTGGGGTCTGCAATGGCCAGGTCGAACACAATACTGTCTTCGGGCTGTTCCGCGCCAAAGGGCGCGCCATGAACCGTCGTGATGAGCTGCCCTTCAGGCGACCAGGACAGGGTGGGCACCCAAACTGATGCGCCCTGGAACTGCTCCAACAGCGGGCGAAACTCAGCATAGGTCAACAAGGGAACAAACACGTCGTCGTCATTCGCTTCAAAGTCAATGACACCTACGCTGTCAGCATTCGCCCAGGCCAGGTGAACACCATCGGGTGACCAGGCCAGCCGCCTCCCCCAGAAAGGATATTTTCCCCACGAATTCGGGGGAATGATCGGGTCCGGTCCGGTGGTGATTTCGCCAGTTACCGGATCAAGCTCCATCATGTAGAGATCATTCTGTGCATCATATCCGCGCGCAGAAGGTTTGGGTGTAAAAGTGGAATAGCTGACTGTTGGAGTACGTTGTTCGGGCCGCCATTGGGCCGATCGCACATCGATCAATCCCAGGCTGACCGATTCGGGCACGCGAGCACGCGTATCCATGATTGCCCACAGGTCGTTGGACAGGGTCGCATCAGTCTCATCCTCCGACAGGCGGGTAAACAGCAGACTCTTACCATCCGGCGATAGGTCGAACACGCGCCCGTCGAGAAATCCTTCCGCCGTCAGCGGACGCTGGTTCGCCGCACTACCTTCGATCATCCAGGCCTGCCCGCCCGAAATGTACACCAGCATCCCGTCGATGGCGATGAATGTATTGGGGCGCTCACGCCCAACTGCGATCTGCTCGTTGCGCGGTTCTTCATACACAAACCGGCTGATCTCATTGCGACTGTACTGCACGCCGTTATGATAGGTGATCCGGTAGCAGACCTGCAGTTTGCCGTTCTTGCCCACCTGGATAACCTGCTCCGTTCCGGGAGCAAGCCCTTGCATCGGGATTCGCTCCGTCTGATAGGGCAACTCAGGGTACTCGCATTCTTCGCTAAAGGTAATACGCGTGATCGTGATCTGCATGTTGTCACGCAGTTGAGTCTGTACCAGGGGCGACACATCATCATCCGGCCCCAGCGTGATCCCAACTTCCTGCAAAAAACGCCCAATCGAGACCGATTTGCTGTAGGTATAGACGTAGCTCTGCCCGTCAACAAAGACGGTGATCTTCATCTCGCTGGAGCTGCCGACCGACGAATCCTGACACGCGCCGAGCACCAACGATGCCAGGATCAGGGCCAACAGTGCGAGTGTAGGTTTGACAGGAGGAATGAACATCAGCAGTCGCTCTATCTGTAGGGTGAACGAATGAAAAGCGTAACGATTGTTCTGCAAAAATGTTCTAAACTATGATCAAATCATAATGGTAATCAACAAGCTGTTGTTTGATCAAAAAAAGGTGCGCGCCGTGACAATCTCCAGTACTGCCAACTATATCGCCAGCCTCCCCGAAATTGATACCGCTCGGCTTCCGTTGGGCGCATTGTTTTTTGCCGAAGGGCGTCTCTATCAGGTGATTGAGACCGGCACCGGCGGATTTCACAAAGCGCGTGAATGGCGGCATACCGAGGCTACGGATGTCGCGCTGATCCCCGGTTCGTTTCCGGCACGGCATTTGCCCCTGGTCAAACGCGGGCGGTTGCTGCCGGTTTATCGCTCGCGCCAGGAACTGACTGACCATGAGCGCCCATCCTGTTTTGTCTTCCCAACAGAGACTCTCGCCCTTGACGCTGCCTATCTGGACGTGGCCCTGATCCAGAGTCCGGGAGCCTACGTGCGCCAGCAGGAGTCCGATCCAGCTTTCGCCGTCACCGATGGAGTGCGCATCTTCCGCCTGTATTATTTTCGCGAGACGGCTCATGGGCGGCCCGCAGATCTCTCCAGCTTGCAGGCGCGCCCACTGGCCTTTGAGCCGCGCGCACACACCGATGGCCCTGGTTATTGGCGACTCCTGCCGAGTTGGGCAGAGCAAACGCGACTGCGCCTGGACATCACTCAGCCGATCAATCTGCGAAAAGCCCTGGGCGAAGACACACTGCCCAATATCCCGTTGGATTCCTCTCAGGAATCATAACCCTGTCATGCGATCTATTCACCAGTAGATAAGTGAAGCGCCTCCGGAAGACTATCCGGAGGCGCTCTTGGTCATTGTGCAGAATCCGGTTTATTGCATACCCGCCGCCTGGCGTACCGCTTCCAGCGTCTGAAGTGCAGTCAGGTTACGGATATTGTAGCCGTAGTTCAGCGCCGAGAAGTCTGCTGGGCCTTGTGGCGCGACACTGTTCGGGTCGCTGCTACCGCGCTCTTGCATGGCGCGCCACAGGTTCCACAG
>DAOUFU010000162.1:0-2972 GCA_034429275.1 Anaerolineae bacterium
CCGCGCGGCCAAAACCGGGCCGCTTCGCCCCCTCTCCGAAAATTTTCGGAGAGGGGGCAACCGACAACGCGCCCGCAGGGCGCGGCGAAGGTGGGGGTGAGGCCGGACTCGCGCGGGTCACATATTTTGATGCAATCACCCTGGGGTGCCCCTGCCTGCCCCTTTCTTTAGATGCGGGGAAGTGGCGCGAGGATGCGCGCGGGGCGTGGATAGCGCGGGCAGGGGCGGAGTCAGCGTCCGCCCCTGCACACAGTCGCTCGCGGCTGACTGTCTACTGATAGCGCAGGATGTCGGAGACGGTCCGGCGGGCAGCGCTCAGCGACGGCCACAGGCTCGCCAGCGTGGTGATGATCAGCATCCCCACCAGCCCGACGATCAGGGTGAACAGCGGGAAGCCCACGCCAAAATCCTCGAACGGCAGCGCGGCGATCAGGCCCTGGCCCAGGAAGTAGCTCACCGGCACGCCAAACGCCCACGCCACCATGCCGATGATCAGCCCCTCGATCAAAAACTGGAGCGCAATCGCGCCCGACCCCGCGCCCACCGAGCGCATCACGCCGATCTCTTTCTGGCGCTCGAAGACGCTCATGCTCAGGCTGGTGAGCAGGCCGATCGCGCCCACCGCCGCGATCAGCGCCGAGGCCAGGTTGAGGATCACGTTGAAGACCGTCACGAAGCCGGTGATCGTCTCTTTGAACTCCACCCAGTTGGTCGCGCTGGAGGTGATGCCGTTGGCCAGCAGGGTCTCGGTGATCAGCTTGATCACGCCGTCCACCTGCTGCACGGTGGGATCATCCACCGCCAGCCGCAGGTCGATCGTGTTGGGGTAGGGTTCGCCCTCGACCACCAGGCCGCCCAACCGCGAAAGATCGTCCCATTTCATCCAGACGGTATCGAACGGATAGCTGGCGATGCCCAGGATGGTGTATTCACCGCTCCCGCTGCCCGCGCGGATCACGATGGCATCGCCCGGCTGCTTGCCCATGCTCTCCGCGATGCGCGCGCTGATCACCACGCCGTCTCTTGTCGGGTCCTCATCCCAGCCGGAGCCAGCCGTGAAAGTCAGTTGAGCCAGCTCCGGGGTCGAGGTATCGTAGCCCAGCGCGAAGATTCCGGGCGGCCCGGCGCTGATGGGCGGCGGGTTGTAACCCTCGATCTCAATCGACAGGCTGGAGCCGGGCGTGAGAGACGCTAGCTGTGGCAGACCCTCGGCGGCCAGCCGGGCCTGAAAGGCCTCGCTGGTCAGCAGCGGGCGGATGGTTTCGAAGCGCTGGCCTTCGTTGGGCTGGATCGAGGCTGCTGTGCCGAGCGAGGCAAACACATCCTCGATGACATCGCCCAGCGATGAGAAGACGGCGAAGATGCCCATGAACGCCCCCACCGCGACGGTGAGCGTGGTGCCCGTCAACGCCAGCCGGAACTTTTTCTGGTTCACGTTGTTGAGCGCCTGCCGCAGGGTGATCGGCATGGGCAGGCGGGCGATCAGGCGCGCGATGGGGTCACGCCCGTAAGAGGCTTTGATGCCCAGGTCGGTCATGGCTTCGAGGATGGTGACGCGAGTCCCGGCCAGCACCGGCAGGATCGAGGCCAGCAGCGGCACGGCTAACCCGACGATCACGCCGAGCATGATGCCGGTGGGCGATACCGTAAATGAGTCGATAATGGTATTGCTCTGCGCGGCCAACCCCCTGGCGGCGAAATAGCCGCCGGGAATGCCCAGCAACACGCCTGGGATCACCCCGATCACGCCGTACATCAGCGCGATGCCCGAATAGATCACCAGCGTATCCCAGCGGGTCGCGCCCATCGCCTTCATCACGCCGATCTGCCTGCGCTGCTCGCCGACCGTGGCGTTGATCACATTGATCACCAGGAAGCCGGAGACCACCAGCGCCACCATCGCCAGGATGACCAGAATCCGGTTGGTCGAGCGCGTGTTTTCGATCAGGCCGCTCTCCGCCGGGTCTTCGACCTCGGTGAAGGCGGGGACGTAGGGCGTGCGCTGACCCACCGCCGTCTGGAAGCGCCCGGCGGCGGCATCGGCAGTGGGGAAATCGACAAAGCGGGCATAGATGGCGCTCAGCCCGGCAAAACCGGCGATATGCCGTGCCTCGTCATAGGTGGCGAAGACCAGTGCATCGGCATCGATCGGGCCGGTACCGCCGATTTCGGGGTAGGGCTGGAAGAAGATTCCGGCGATGGTGTAGGGTTCCACGACGATCTCATCGCCAGCGCCGTTTGTGCCGGCAGCGCTCAGAATGCGCAGTTCAAGCGTATCGCCGATGGCCAGGCCGTAGCGGTCAGCCATACGCCGCTCAATGGCGATCTGCTGCTGACCGGTGCCGGGATAATCCCCTTCGACCAGGCGCACCGGCTCCAGCGTGCCCTCGTCGAAGCCGGGCACGTGCGCAACGATTGTCCCTTCGGTGAAGACGGTATCGCCCGGCTCTCTCCAATACAGCGGGTAGACCGCCCGCCCCTCAACCTCGGTGACGCCCGGCTCGCGGCTGAGGACATCGAGCACGGCGGCGTTATCGACCTCTGCCCCGGCCACCGTGCTGACCTGCATCCGCACCATCGCCAACCGGTCTTGCTGAATATCCTTTTCCAACTGGCCGATCAGGATTTCGCCGGTCGAAAACAACGTCACGACGCCAAACACGCCGATGAAAATGCTGCTGGCTACCAGCAGAGTCCGCACCTTGCGCGCGGTGATGTCGCTCCAGATTTTGCGAGTACGTGTTCCGATACGCATCGCCTGTCTATCCTCCATGGGTGAAATCGCAGTGTTCCCTCGACGAGAGATTATATACAAAACATGAACAGGCTGGCAGCAGCAAAAAAGACCGGTTTCAAAAATGAGGCGAGGCGCAGCCTGCGCACGGGCTGCGCCTCGGAGGTCATGCAGAAGGATGTGTCATTCGCGCGCCGCGCACCGATGGCACGGCGCGCCCTGATGGTGCATCACTACG
>DAOUFU010000163.1:0-26345 GCA_034429275.1 Anaerolineae bacterium
GCGGGAAGCCTGTCGCCAGCGCGGGGTGTCGCGGACGCAGTTCTACGAGTACAAGCGGCGCTTTCAGACGCACGGCATCGAAGGGCTCAAAGACCTGCCGCCCATCCACAAGACGCACCCGCAAACGACACCGCCGGAAGTGGTCGCGCGTATCGTGGAGTTGAGCCTGGCCAATCCGACCCGCGGATGCAACTGGCTGCATGACCGGCTGCAACTGGAAGGAGTGAGCGTCAGTGCTCCGACGATCCAGGCCATCTTGAACAAGCACGAGCTGGGCAGTCGCTACGCGCGACTGCTGAAGCTGGAAAGCCAGGCGTGCCAGTACGAGATCGAATTGACGCCGGAACAGGTGGCCTGGATCGAGAAAGCCAACCCCTGTTTTCGCGAGCGGCATGTAGAGAGCAGTCGGCCCGGTGAGCTGCTGTGCGCGGACACCTTCTTTGTGGGCACGCTGAAGGGCGTGGGCAAGGTCTATCTGCACGCGGTAGTGGATACCTATGGTAGCTATGCCTTCGGCTATCTGCACACCAACAAGCAGCCCGAAGTCGCTGCCTTAGTGCTGCACAACGACGTGCTGCCCTTCTACCAGCAGCACGGCTTGACGGTGGGGGCAGTGCTGACCGACAATGGACGCGAGTTCCGCGGCACAGAAACGCATCCCTACGAACTCTACCTGGCGCTCAACGACATCGAGCATTGCCGCACCCAGGTTCTCAAGCCGCAGACCAACGGCTTCATGGAGCGTTTCAACCGCACGGCCCTCGATGAGTTCTTTCGGATTGCCTTTCGCACCACCTTCTATGAGTCGGTGGAGGCGCTCCAGGCCGACTTTGACCGCTGGCTGGTGGAGTACAACACCCAGCGCCCGCATCAAGGCTATCGGAACCTGGGCAAACGTCCGATCGAGACGATCTTGTCGTACCGGGAAAGTGTTCGCCAAGAAGGTTAAGAATACGCCAGGTGCGGAGGGATCGGTCCAGTCTCTGGCAGCTAACGATTTCACACTTTTTTCCCCTTGAGCCACTTCGGAAATACAGATGAAAATAGCAGTCGTACGATCATTTAGCTTAAGATCGCACACATTCACCTATCCGCTGCGTGTTTTTGCAGCCGAACTCCGAGACCTGGATATTCACCCGAAATTTTACTATATACCGGATGTTGAGAAAGTCACTGATTGCGACGTCGTGTTTCTGGTTGGAGGAGATATTGAACAGTATTTCCAAGACAAGACCCATCTGCTGGCAACGCTAGATCGCTATCGTGAACGGACCAAAGCTGTTGTCTGGTGTGACTGTAGTGACAGCACTTCTTTTCCGCCTAACCCCGATGTTCTGCAGCACGTTGATATTTATGCCAAATGCCAGGTGCTCAAAGACCGACAAGCCTATACGTCGCAAGTATATTATGGAGTGAGGTGTTATACAGACTATTATCACAACACGCTGGGCCTGAATGATAACAACGAACAGTTTTCGACTCCAGTGAGTCATCAAGATGTGGCCAAACTGCGACTCTCATGGAATATCGGGCTAGGCGACTTGAATGTCTGGCGTCGATTGGGTAAGGTGAGCAAAGCAATACGCTTTTTGTGGCCCGTTACGAAATATCAATTTAGGCTGTCTCCTCCTCATATTCCCGAAAGAAAGATCGACGTTGTTTATCGGGGATCGAGTCATCATGCGATGGCAACCGTCGGTTATCAACGATCAGAAACTACGCGGCAGCTGACCGAACTCAAACAGCAAAGTGACTATACTGTGATCTGTGGGGGTAAAGTTCCTTATCACCAATACATCGATGAAATGCGACAAAGTAAAGTTGTTATATCACCTTATGGTTTTGGGGAAATATGCTTTCGAGATTACGAGTGCTTTTTGACAGGAGCGGTGTTGTTTAAGGCCAACATGGATCATCTTGAAACCTGGCCGAACTTCTATCTAACCGATCAAACCTATGTTGCACATGCCTGGGATTTTAGCGATTTCACCGATAAATTACGAATGATACTTGCTTCACCAGTGCAAAGTCAGCGGATCGCGGAAGCTGGGCAAGATAATTTCGCCCAAATCACGCATCGCGATTTTGGTACGCAGTTTGCCCAACGAGTTTATACTCTCATTCAGAATGCTATTCAGAGCCGTCTCAACTTTGCACAGCACTGAAAAAATCTATAGTACTACTGAGCTGCCCCCCGGATTAGTACCAATCAAAGTGAGAGGACTGCGTGCTGCTGGGCAAACTCAGCCGGTGTGAGGTAGCCCAATGCACTATGCGGACGAACGGTATTGTACTCGATCCGGTACTGCTCCACGATGTGCTGGGCTTCGGCGGCGGCGTGGAGGGGGATGTTTTTTTGAGCCAGTCCAGGATGGCCCGCGTGGTTTCCTGGGCCTGCTAATCCTGCAAATGGCTCAAGTCGTGCTTGGGCTGTTTCCCGCGATAGTTGAGCTTGGACAGCAAGGCCCGAAAGCGTGAGTAGCTCAGCAAAATGTGCGATGGTCCAGGGCAGTCCGAGGGTGCGTGGATCGGTATCCAACAGCTGGTCCAGCCGCGCCACGTAGTCCTCATCCGCCTTACTCGGTCGCCCGCTGCGGGGCCGATCCTGGAGCGCACTCAATCCGCCCTGTCGGTAGCGGCGATGCCAAGTCCAAACCATATTGGCACTCACCATCACGACCTGCGCGACTGCTTCAGGCTTCTGACCCAGGTGCAACAGTTGTATCGCAATCGCCCGTTGCCGCACCTCGGGATGCACTGACTGGTTGATGGCTTGCTCGATTTCGGCAAGTTGATCTTCGTTGAGATGAAAGTTCACGTGTCTGCTCATGCCATTGAGTTTAGCATACTCGTTGATGACTTTCGATTACTGGCCTAGATAAAACAAATCGCGATGAATATCGTTATCGTGGGCTATCTAACTTTTCCCACAGGCAGTGCATCCGGGGCACGCATGCGCAACTTCGCTTTGGGCTTCCGCGAATGCGGCGCGCAGGTGTACGTCCTGGCGATGGCTCCCATGTTGCAGGATCCCGATAACCCGCGCCATACGCCGCTGAACTACGAGGGCATCACCTATGAACGGACGGCATGGTTCGATCTGAGTGCATCGAGAGGTGCAGTCAGCAGACTGCGCTGGTTCCTGGGTTTGTATGGATCGGTATGGACCACGCAGCGACGACTGCGTAATATCATCCAAAATGGACAATGCGACTTCTTGCTAAGTTACGGGCGCAACGCGGTTTTACAATGGCCTCTAGTTCAGTTATGCCGGAAACACGGGATACCCACAGTACTTGATGTGACGGAATTAGCCGAGCATTTCCGTGGGTGGGGAGGCAGATTAAGCCCGCTGTACTGGGATTTGCAGCTAGGAACCCGTTCCATGCCACGCGCTTTTGACATCGTAAGCACAATCACCTATTCACTCAAAGCGCGGTATGAAACTCTGGGCTGTAAACAAGTGTTTGTTATTCCATCCATTGAAGGCTGGGATAACCTGCCACCCGTTGATCCCCTGCCTTCGCACGATCACTTTCGATTGGTATATGTAGGGACTCTGACGGATCGAGATGCCCCCGAAATTCTCCTTGATGCGATGCGGATTTTACAGGCGCGATCCGCCCCGGTATGTCTCGATGTGATCGGGCGTTACCAGCATTTTGTCGAAGGGCGTAACCGAGCCGCGCGCATTCAGGCTGATCCAGAGCTGCGAAGCGGTGTTAATCTCGTGGGAGAAGTCAGCGACGAAGAATTGGCGAAGCGTCTGCGCCAGGCCGATGGGCTGGTCCTTTTGCGCCGCGATGCGCCCACGGAGATCGCCGCTTTTCCAACCCGTTTGGCAGAATATTTACGGCAGGGCCGCCCCGTGTTTGTTTCTGATGTTGGTGACATCCGGGTCTACCTACAGCATGGGCAAGATGCGCTACTGCTTTCACCTAACGATCCAGAACAGGTAGCTGATGTAATTCAAGCTGTTGCAGCTAGTCCTGATCGCGGTTATAGATTAGGGGTGCAGGGGCGTATACGCGGAGCAGAGTGCTTCAATCGAAAGTTCCATGCTCAAAGATTGTTAGATTTGGTAAAATCATGAGAGATAAATTTCCCATGCGCCCGAAAACTGATCCGAGTCCTGCCAACGAGAATGATAACAACCCTATTCGGGTGAGTTTCATATTTGCATCGTATGGCATTGGTGGCGCGGAGAAGTCGATGCTAAGGCTGATGCAGGCGGCACATCCTCATATCCTGAGTTGTAGTGTAGTGCTCTCCGGCACAGCCAACCTTGACTTTGTGGAAGCACTAAAACCGCTGTCGATCCCGGTTTGGCGAGTGGGGCACGTGAATGTCATTGCACTAGCACAGCATTTTCGTACTCAGCATACCGAAGTGGCTTACCTTTTCGGCCAACTGCGATCACTGCCCTGGACGCTCGCCGCGCGGTTAGCCGGAGTGCCTGTTGTCATTGGTGCGGAGCGTGCCGCGCTGGATCGGCGTATGGATATTATTGGGCGCAAGCTGGATCGCTTCGTCATCGATCACTACATTTCCAATTCCCAAAAAGCAGCGCACGATTTGATCGAGCGCGTGGGCGTACAACCTCAGCGCGTCGATGTGATCTATAACGGACTGCCTGAGCAATCTGGGCAACCATCGCCCGAGACGCTGGACATTAATGAACTGGGTTCGCCGACGATCATTTGTGTAGCAAACGTCCAACAGCGCAAAGGACAAATTCTATTGCTGCGGGCTATTCAATTACTGCGCAAAGATTATCCCTCTATCCGCGCGGTGTTGGTGGGAAAAGACCTGACCAATGGCGACCTGCTCCGCCAATTTGATGCTGCGGGGCTAAAAGATTGTTACACCTGGACGGGCTTCGTGCCCAACGTGCGCGATTATTTAGCGTGCTCCGATGTGTTTGTGCTGCCCAGTCTATTCTATGAGGGTATACCAACCTCCATTTTGGAAGCGATGGCCGAGCGCGTGCCCGTGATCGCCACCGATGTGGGTGGTGTCGGTGAACTCGTCATTGATGGACAGACCGGGCTGTTAGCGCCCCCCGGTGACGCGGCAGTGCTGGCCGAGTGTTTGCGGCGCGTGTTGGCATCGCCGGAACTGCGCGAGCAGCTTGTAGATCGGGCGCAGCAGCACATCCTACAGCATCACACCATTCAGAGTATGGTTGACAAACACGTTGAAGTTTTCCTCCGGGTGCTCAACATGAAGAAGCGGATGAGTTGATGTCAGGCCTAAAGATCGCTCACATTACCACCATTGATATGACCCTGCGTTATATCCTGCTGAACCAGCTACACGATTTGCAGCGGCATGGGTATCATGTCACAACCATCGCGTCGCCCGGAGAAAACGCGGCCTTTCTCAGAGAGAGGGGGCTACCTCATATCCAAGTGCCAATGTCCAGGCGAATGGCTCCTGCCGCCGATCTACGCTCTCTGTTTCGACTCTACCGGGTGATCAAAAGCGAAAAATTCGCCCTGGTCCATACCCATACACCAAAAGCTGGGCTGCTGGGGCAGCTTGCGGCGCGACTGGCGGGTGTGCCTATCATTGTGAACACCATTCATGGTTTCTACTTTCACGAGAATATGGGGTCAGTCAAACGGGCGCTATACATCACAACGGAGAAACTCGCGGCACGCTGTTCATCCTTGATATTCTCGGTGAATCAGGAAGATATAAAAACGGCACATCGAGAAGGCATCGGCGCACCGGAGAAAATCAAGTTGCTTGGACCGGGGGGGATTGGCATTGACGTACAGCGTTTTAACCGTGAGACAATTTCAGAAACTACCCTCGCTGCCAAACGCGCCGAGTTGGGGTTGAGCAGAGAGGCGCGGATCATCGGATTTGTAGGACGTCTGGTCTTGGAGAAGGGGATTCAGGAACTCTTACAGGCCGTTACCCTGATCAAAGACCGTTTACCGAATCTCCGCGTGCTGATCATCGGTCCAATTGACTCCGAGAAAGCCGATGCGCTCACCCCCGCGATTGCCGCCCAATATGGACTTGAGGTGGAATGCGTGTTTACGGGTATGCGGCAAGATATCCCCGAATTGATGGCACTGATGGATGTCTTTGTGCTGCCCTCTCATCGAGAAGGCTTCCCCGTATCGCTGATGCAGGCATCCGCGATGCGATTACCGTGCGTGGTGACGGATATTCGAGGGTGCCGCGAAGCGGTCAAGCATGGACAGAATGGGCTACTCGTTCCTTTCAGAGACGTTCAAGCATTGGCTGACGCGATTTTAAATGTGTTGAGCGACCCCCAAAAAGCCTACCAGATGGGTGAAGCGGGTAGACGAATGGCCCTAGAATGTTTTGATGAACAGTTGGTGTTTGAACATGTCAGAGCCGAATATGCTCGGCTTCTCCGAGTTGCAGGACTGCCAATTCCACCTGAGACTCAATCAGTACAGCTCTTTTGGAAAACCCCGTCTTGATGTAGTTCTGGCAGTAGCGGCGTTACTCCTGCTATTCCCTTTCTTGCTGCTCATTGCTTTGTTTGTTTGGCGGAACTTGGGCTCTCCCATCCTCTTCCGTCAGCAGCGACCCGGTCTCCACGGCAAACCCTTTACCCTACTCAAATTCCGCACGATGACCGACGCGCGCGACGCGGATGGCAATCTGCTTCCCGACGAGAAGTGCCTGACCCGGTTCGGGCAATTTCTGCGCCGTACCAGCCTGGACGAACTGCCGGAGTTGTTCAACGTGCTGCGTGGCGATATGAGCCTGGTCGGTCCGCGCCCTTTGCTGATGCACTACCTGGACCTCTATACACCCGAACAAGCGCGCCGCCATGAAGTCAAGCCAGGCATCACCGGCTGGGCGCAGATTAACGGGCGCAATGCGCTATCCTGGGAAGAGAAATTTGAATTGGATGTCTGGTATGTGGATCATGTGTCTCTCTGGCTCGACCTGAAGATTCTTGCGCTAACCGTGTGGAAAGTTCTCCGTCGCGAGGGAATCAGTCAAGAGGGGCACGCCACCATGGCACAGTTTACGGGGACAACAACGAATCTCAAGGCGGAGTGACTTGGCGGGTATAATTATCCTCGGTGCCGGTGGCCATGCGAAAGTCGTCGCTGATATCTTGTTGTCCCAGGGTCGTGAAGTTGCAGGATATCTGGATGACAATCCCGCCTCATGGAATACTAAGCCGCTCAACATTCCAGTGCTGGGGTCTACTGATGCTTTTGCCGAACTCGCCATTGAAGGTATAGTAATTGGCATCGGGGCGAACACTATTCGACAAAGGCTTGCTGCTCAGCTTGGCGAGGATACGCCTTGGTGCAATGCGGTACATCCACAAGCCATTATCGCCAAGTCCGTTAAGCTCGGCGTTGGAGTCGTTGTGGCGGCAGGAGCGATCATCAATCCGGATACTGTGATCGGTGACCATGTCATCATCAACACTGCCGCGAGTGTCGATCACGATTGTGAAATCAAGGCGTTTTGCCATATCGCGCCTGGTACACATTTAGGCGGCGGAGTTAAAGTAGGACAGGGTACGCTGATCGGCATCGGAGCAACCGTGCATCCCTACTGCACCATTGGCAGAAACGTGATCGTAGGCGCAGGAGCTGTAGTGGTCGATGATATCCCAGACGATGTCACTGTTGTCGGCGTTCCGGCGCGCCCGTTGAAAAAGGATTGAACCTCTTATGAAAATTCCCATGTCCTCGCCGGACATCACACCCGCAGAGATTGACGCGATTAACCAGGTTCTGTCTACCCGCTGGCTCAGCCTCGGACCCAAGATCGGCGAGTTCGAGCAGGCATTTGCAGCGTACGCCCAGGCCAAACACGCGATCGGCGTGAATTCCGGCACAAGCGGTCTGCATCTCGCAATGATCGCGGCGGGCATCAGTGATGGCGATGAAGTGATCACGCCCTCGTTCAGCTTCATCGCGTCGGCCAACTGTGTGATGTACGAACGCGGGAAACCCGTGTTTGTCGATATCGATCCCCGGACGGGCAACATTGATCCCACTCTGATCGAAGACGCGATCACTGAACGAACCAAAGCGATCATTCCCGTTCATGCTTTCGGCCAACCCGCCGATATGGACCCGATCCTTGCGATTGCCCGTAAGCACAACCTGCTGGTGATCGAGGATGCCTGCGAAGCTATTGGCGCGGAATACAAAGGTCGCCGGGCGGGAACATTGGGCGAGGCGGCAGTATATGCCTTCTATCCCAACAAGCAGATGACTACGGGCGAAGGCGGCATGATCGTCACCGATAACGACGACTGGGCCAACCTGTTCCGCAGTCTGCGCAACCAGGGCCGCGATATCTTTGACGCCTGGCTGAACCATACTCGCCTCGGTTACAACTACCGCATGGATGAGATGAGCGCGGCGCTCGGACTCGTGCAAGTGCAGCGTATCGAGGAACTGCTCGCCAAGCGCGATCAGGTGGCGGCGTGGTATAACGAACGCATTGACCAGATCAGCGGTATTTGCAAGCCATACATCGCCGCGACTACCACGCGCATGAGCTGGTTTGTGTACGTCATCCGCTGCGAAGACGGTGTGGATCGCAACCGCCTGATGACCTACCTCGACCAACATGGAGTCCCGTCACGGCCCTACTTCACGCCGATCCACTTGCAGCCCTTCTACCAGCGGCAGTTCGGCTGGAAACGCGGCGATCTGCCGCATACCGAGAAAGCGGGCGATACGTTCCTCGCGCTGCCGTTCTCCGGCGTTATGACCGAAGAACAGGTTGATTACGTGTGTGATCAGCTCCGCAGCGGGATTGAGGCCGCCCAGACGGTAGAGTCTGTCTCCACTGTAGCGGCTGATTGACGTTTGACCCAAATGGGAGTCGTTTAAATGAGTAGTACAAACTTT
Source organism: Anaerolineae bacterium (assembly GCA_034429275.1). GTDB lineage: Bacteria > Chloroflexota > Anaerolineae > Aggregatilineales > Aggregatilineaceae > DAOUFU01. The sequence goes on from DAOUFU010000163.1 coordinate 8,880, forward strand.
TGGCAACGCCAGCGCGTGATCGTCACCGGGGGTGCGGGCTTCCTGGGACAACACGTCGTCCGTGAATTGGAAGCAAAAGGAGCGGGCCAGATCATTATCGTCGACAAAGACCGGTATGACCTGCGCCAGGAATCCGAAGTCATCCGGGTGTACCAGGAAAATCCCGCGACGATGGTAATCCACCTGGCCGCGACAGTGGGTGGCATTGGCATCAATCGGGAACACCCCGGCAGCTTCTTCTACGATAACCTGATGATGGGCGTACTCACGATGGAACATGCCCGGCGGGCTGGTGTGGAGAAATTCGTGGCAATTGGCACCATCTGTGCCTACCCCAAATTCACGCCGATCCCGTTCAAGGAAGAAGATCTGTGGAACGGCTATCCCGAAGAGACGAACGCGCCCTATGGCCTCGCCAAGAAAATGTTGCTGGTCCAGTCGCAGGCCTATCGCCAGGAGTACGGCTTCAACTCGGTCTATCTGCTGCCCGTGAACCTTTACGGCCCTGGGGATAACTTCAATCCTCAGTCGAGTCATGTCATTCCGGCGTTGATCAAAAAGTGTATCGATGCTAGAGAAGCGGGCGAAGATCAGATCGTGGCCTGGGGCGATGGCAGCCCAACGCGCGAATTTCTGTATGTTGAGGATGCCGCGCGCGGTATCGTAATGGCCGCTGAACGCTATAACGATCCCGATCCGGTCAATCTTGGATCAAGCAACGAGATTTCGATCAAGGATTTAACCGAACTCATCGCTGAACTCACTGGCTTTAGGGGCAAGATCGTGTGGGACACCTCCAAGCCCAACGGCCAGCCACGCCGCAAACTGGACGTGTCGCGCGCCAAAGAACGCTTCGGGTTTGAGTCTCAAACAGACTTCCGCGAGGGTTTGAAGCGCACCATCGATTGGTATCGTGCTCACCGCAGCTTGAATGCCGCATCGTAGTACCAGACCGGGCGCGTAGCGTAGGTCAAAATTCCCTGTAGCCGTTCAGGAAGACAGAACCCCTGGGCGGCTTTTTGTTTTGATTCTCCATCCGCGCGCTATACTCGTCGCGTTATTATCCCCATCGCAGGAGAGAGTTCGCCAGATGTGGAAAGCGGAGCACAGATCGCGCAGAATGAAGCCCCTGAACGCCCTGTTGGCGATCTCCCAGCGCCCTATCGTCCGCTGGACGCTCACCCTCGCCTGGACTGCTCTCGCCGCCTCGCTGATGCTCTCCCCCTCTGGTGATGGGACCACGGTATCGTTCGTCTCAAAGTTATTTGGCGGCTCGGAAGAAACCGACGCCATCGGCCATGTGATCATCAACGTGATCCTGGCGTTTCTCTGGTGCTGGACCCTCAGCCTGTATCTCTCCCCCGCAAAAACAACTCGCCTGGTCCTGATTGGCGGACTGATCTGGTGCGTCGGCGCGGAACTCACCCAGCATTTTGTGCCCAATCGCGGAAGCTCACTGCTCGACCTGGGCGCGAACATCCTCGGCGTGCTGATCGGACTGGTGGGTTATCGCTTGTTGGCGGCACGATAAGGGCGCGCTTTTCCGGTATTCGGTATTCGATGTATATCCGGGCGAGTTTTTTTGTATCGCCGGTCCGGATATTGAACATATGTTCTCAATAAGGTATACTGGAAATTGCGCGTTTGAGTTTGGGAGAGGGCACAGATGAAAGACATTATTTTCTCTATGGAGCAAGCGGCAATGGAACGCTGGCGTCAAGGGGATCCGATGGGCTGGGCCGAAATCAGCGCCGATGAGGTGTCCTACATTGATCCGGCCCGGACAGCGCCCATCATTGGCCGGGGAAATTACCACGCGTTTCTGAAGGGACTCGAAGGACAGATTCATTACGGGCATTCAGAATTTATCGATCCCCAGATTGAAATCGTCGGAGATGCAGCCGTCCTGAGTTACAACTACCGCTCCCGCCCAGACGCCACCAGTCCCCACCAGACCCTTTGGAACACGAGCGAAGTCTACTTTCGCCAGGGCGGACAATGGTGCATTGTGCACACGCATTGGTCACTGGTTCGCCACAAGCGCCCGGAACTGGTCGAAGTCCCCGTGCCGGTGCCATTGGCCGATACCGCGTACGAGGGCGTATTGGGCGAGGTCATGGCGCTTGAATCGGCGGCTATGAACCGTTGGCGGCACGGCGATCCCTGGGGTTTTATCGAGATCAGCGCCCCGCACACGACGTACTTCGACACCGGGACGCCGCAGCGCATCAATGGGCGAGACGCGTTGAGCGCCGAATATGCCAAACGCGAAGGCAAAATCTCTTATGACGTGATGGACTTTGTCGATCCAAGAGTCCACGTGCAGGGCGACCTGGCCGTGTTGGTCTACCGCTTCCTTTCCACGCGGCTGAATGCTGATGGCTCAGTCCTGAACCGCACCCCCTGGAACTGCACCGCGGTCTTCGCGCGGATCGGCGGCCAATGGACCATTATTCACACGCACTGGTCGTTCATCCGGGGCGAGCGTATCGACGAGTAAGCGGTGACGACTCGCCCCCGCCAAAACAACCCGCCTGATCCTGATCGGCGGGCTGATCTGGTGTTTTGTGGACGAGCTGTCGCAGTTTTTCGTGCCGGAGCGCGGAACCTCGCTGCTCGACCTGGGCGCGAATATCCTGGGCGTGGTGATCGGACTGGTGGTCTACCGAATTCTGATCACACAGTAAAATTGTGGTGGGATTTACGGTTCGTTTGGGGGCGGCAGACGCAGAAAATGCTGCATGAGATATTCTGACAAATAGCCTTCCCAAAACCACATGCAATGGCTTGCATAGAACCTATCCAATTCTTGATCTGACATTGTCGAATTCACCAGCAAAACCGTGTATAGCCATCGATAAATCACCCCTATAAAGGTCAAAAGTGGCTCGTAGTCGTCAGGTCCGGTGGGTTTTTGCATACCTAACCCAACACCCTGTCCCAGTAGCTGGAAAACTGAACTTCTGTTGACAACGCAGATACCAATGGGGCCTTCTTCCTTAACCCACTGGAGGAGTGTTGAATCGCTTATGTCCGAATCAAAAGCGATGATGAATGCAGACACTATCTTTTTTCGATTTCGAGTTTGACCAGACCTTTTTCGGTTTCGCGTCCGACCAGATTGAGCAGATGCCCAAGAGCCGAGGAAAGACAGTGGAAATTTCTCAATAGCTTCTCGCTGCTTTTTTATCTGCTCGAGGTGCTCGGTTTTCAGGGTGCTCTTGACCTCGGCAGTCAACAGCGCAATCTCTACCGGGACAATGACCGTATCATTTACAAGCGACACGGTTGGCAGTTCAGACCGATCGATGAAAATCATGTCTAACTGCGGTGTGATATTTCCATTCATATCCGCAATAAAACCCGATACCGGTAAAAACTTCGGCGGAAGCATGTCGCGCAAGAAGTCTTTCAGATATTGCTCCCTCATCGCACCGACGGTTGGGCCGTGATCGATAGCCTTTGATTCTTCATATTGGCTCATAAGCTGCTTGATGCGAGCGATAAAAATGTCGCGTATCGGATTTGCGGGCATTTCAGACCTCCAATTGAATCGCTGATAGTAGCAAGATTTTTTGTCTGCGAGTAATTGTATCACGCCGTGTAAGCTGTTGCCGTCTCCACAATCTCCACAAACTCCACAGGCATTTTGCGATACAAAAACGCGTTTTTGACACACGCGTTTTTTTCGAAATTTTACTGGCACTGCTTATTTTGTGTGGAGATCAGTGGAGATCGTGGAGATCATGATCAACCGTTCTTCCCTCCGTCTCCACAATCTCCACAAACTCCACATTCGAATCACGTAATGCACACATCATTTTGCGCGCTATCGCCGCTCAGAATATCAGCCTTGAGCCGCCAGACGCGAACCCTGTTTTCACGCACCTTGATCTGAATGGCCAGATGTCGGTCGCCCGTGAACGGCACCAACACCCCATCTTCCCTCAACTGTGACCCAATCGCGGCCACGGTGAAGCGCAGCGGCTGCACGCGGTTCACCTCGCGGTAGGCGACCTCCGGCAGCAGGTAGATATAGTGCTCGTCCCGGTAGCCGACCAGCGCCGTGCCTGGTCGCGGTTCCTCCGGGTTCCGCGTATCCTTCGCCAGCATCACATCCCCGCTCGCCAGCAGTTGGCTCAGGTTGTTGAGGAAGACCTCGCTGGCGCGTTCCTGGCGCACGGACTGCGCCGTTTCCACGATCACATCCTGCCAGCCGGGCAGCACATCGGCGGCGTCGTGCGCGTCCAGGAACTGCCACAGCCGCCGGTAGACCGTCACCAGCACCGCCCAGTTCTGGATCACGCGCCCGGTGTTGGCCATCGCCATGCCCGACGCTTTGAGCTTGTCGCGGTAGCCTTGCACGCTGACCGCGAATTCGTCCGCCAGTTGGTCGGCGAGATCGCCCTGTTCGGCCTGCTGCGCGATCCACTGCGCGAATCTGACCGTGAAGCCGGACAGATACGGGCGCATCAGGTCCGCCTGTTCGAGCGCGTTTCCACCCGGATCGCGGTGTTCCCACGGCGGCACGTCGAGCACCAGCATACGCGAGAGCACGGAGGCCTCGCCTTCGAGCACGGTTTCGCCCGTGCTCAGCAATGTGCCCCGGCACGGGCGTTCCTGGCGCAGCCGGGCCTCGCGCGTCAACCGACCACGCCCCATGCCGCGCGAGTAGCTTTGCAGAAAGCGGGTGAAGGTGCGTTCGTCGGCGTAGATGCTCTTATAGTCGTCTACCCAGTACAGCGCGTTCGCCAGCGGATAGCCCATCGCCTCCACCGTGTTGATCGTATCGCCCCACTGCGCGGGCGGCGTATCGCGCGAGAACGCCCCGTAGAAGCTGCTCATCAGCGCGGCCAGTTCCGATTTTCCGCTGCCATAGGTGCCCGCCAGGTGAATGGCCGGACGCGGGGCCGCCGCCGGGAAGAAGCGCTGGAACAGCGGCAGCAGCGCGAAGGCGATACACGCCGGGGCAAGCTGCCTGGGGAACACGGGAATGATCGATGCAAACGCGAGCAGGCTGTCTTCCCAGCTTGCCTCTTGCAGCCCGTAATCGCGCAGCCGGGCATCCAGCTCGATCTCCGGTGGATCAGTCAGCGCGCCCTCCGCGTTCACGCACACGCCCGGCGCGACATACGTCCAGCGCTCGTCGATCTGCGTCCAGCCCATGAAGCGGTAGCAGGTCCGGTGCGGATACGCGCCCGACAGGGTGAGGATGGCCGGGGCGAGGTGTTTGCCCATGCCCGCCCGCACGGTGAAGGCCTCGCCCGCACGCCCCGCGATGTAGCGCCGCAGCGCCGCATCATCCCCGAAGAGTTCGCTCGGTACGGGCAGCGTCACCGTCTGCTGATCGCTGCGCAGTTCCAGCGTGGTGACGTGCTCGATCTGCCCATCGTCGTTGACCTGCGACACCCGCTCAACTACGTGCCCCACCCACGCCGCGACCGTCTTCTCGACTGACACGCGCCCTGCCTCGCGGCGCAAGACCATGCGCCCCTCTACCTCGACATACGCTTCGTTTTCGCCGTTGTCCTGGCCGCGCTCGCGTTCCAGCGCCTTCCGCGCCTTGCGATAGAGCCGGTCCAGGTCGGTGAGGCGTACCCCGCTCCCACACACCCGCTTCAGCCGCTGACGCTGCACCGCCCACTCGACTTCGTCCAGGTGCGCGCAGGCCTTCACCGCCGCCGCGATCTGCTCCGGCGCGGGCTGTTCCTCTCGTTCACGCTCCCCAAACTGGCCCACCAACTGATCGACCATCTGCCGCGCCTCGCGCTCGCCAATCGGGTCGCGCGGAGCCTGGTGGTAAGCGCTGGCAATGGTGGCGCGGGCTTCGCGCTCGCGTGCCGCCGGATTTTCGCTCCCGGTTCCGTCCGCCACATACCGCGCTACGAGCTGCGCCTCCGCTTCGGCCTGGCTGTAGCCTGCGTCGCGGAACTGGCACGCCGCATCGAACAGCGTCCGGTTGCGGCTGCCCATTTGCGCACCTTTGCTCAGGTAGTCCAGCGTGACCTGCGGCAGCGGGGCATGACCGTTTCCCGCCTGCTGGAGCGTCCCTTTGCCGTTGGATTTGCCCGGTGCAGTCGCCAGCCACTCGAACGCGGACAGCGGCGCGCGCCGCTCCGGGTGGAACTCGATGACCGTAGCCACCACACCCCCGCGCCCCGGCTTGGTATTGACCGTGTTCGGCATCCGCATCAGCGAAGCGACCGATCTGGCATAGTCTTCATCGCCGCCGACTTCCGCGAACAGGCCGTGCAGGATGCTGGCGATATGCTGCCGCGCCGCGTGATCCGGCAGCGGGTGCATTTCGTCGAGCAGCCAGTAGGCGTGCCAGCCGCCGCCGGAATCGATGATGATGGACGGAGGCGGCTCGAAGCGGTGCAGTCTATTCAGCGCGTCGGATCGTCGGGCCGGATCGTCGTCGCAGTCCACGTCCACCCACAGCGCGGGCAACATGGCAGCCGCCTCGGCGGTTCCCTTGCGCTCGCGGCGCAGGCAGGGCGCGAACAGTTCCCCGTAGCCCTCTTTATTGAGGATATCCGCCTGGCGCAGATTGATCGCCAGCCGCCGCCGGTCGCTGATGGGCGTCCAGCGCACGTGCGCCTGCTCGCTGACCGGGTGAATACAGCGGATTTCCAGCCACAGCGCCGGGTCTGCCTTCTCATATAGGGCGGCCAGGAAGTCCGCGCGGCTCACCGCCAACCTGGGCGGTGCGTCGGTCTTGATGGCCGAGTCATTGTGTGACATACTGTGCATATCCTTTGGATAACACGGGGGGCCAGAGCGCAGCCGCCAAGCAAAACGCTCCGGTCCCCTGTGTGCGTCTACAGGTCAATTGTCCATTCCGGCGCGCGATCCGCGCCCCGCTCGAATTCAGGCGCGCGCGCTGCCCCTTGTTCGACTTCCGGCGGCGCGATCTCCGGATGCTGCGCGTCGTAGGTCCGCTCCCAATCACGCCCTACTACGTGCTCCATCAGGATCGCCATGTTGCGCTCCGTGATGGCGTGCAGCAGCTCGATGTGGTTCGCGCGCCTGTTCTGGCTGAAGTACAGCGGTACGCGCCGCCCCTCGTCCGCGTTGTAGAACGTGCCTGGCAGCACAACATGCGCGTGCGGATTGTGCCGCCCCGGTTCGCCCTCGTCGGTTGTCTGCCGATGGTGCACCACGTAGGCGTACTCCACGCCTGTATCAATCCCCCGCGCCGCGAAAAAATCCTCGACGGTCGCCTCGGTCAGCGTTCGGACGAATGCCTCGCGCCGGTTCGGCGGGATCATCTCGATCAGCGCCGGATTCGGGTTGATCACCAGGCTGAACAGCAGCACATGCTCGCTCTGGTAGTCTTCGCAACTGCGCGCGATCTGCGCCACCGTGTGGCCCATGCCGCGATCCACCCAGCGCTCTTTCCCGGTCCCCTGCGGCACGTAGTCGTCGCGGCTGTCCCTGTAGGTCAGGTACTTGATCAGGTTCTTCACGCGGCGCGTCTCGTTTTGTGTCGGTTTCTTGTATTTCAGGTTCGCTACACACATCTGCTTGCGGTCCACCGGCTAGCCTCCCTTCTTGCGCGAGAAGAACGCCACCAGCCGCTCCAGCAGATCGTTCTGCCGGGCAAGCTGCGCCTCGACCGCGTCCAGCCGCCCTTCCAGCTTGCGGGTGATGGCGGCGCGCGTGCCGGGGATGTCGTCCTGGTGCGCCAGGTAGAGGTTCACCGCCTCGCGGATCACATCGGTCTTGTGCTGCATCTTGCCCTGCCGGGCGCGCACGCGCAGCAGTTCCTCGATGCGCCGCATCTGCTCCACGGTGAAGCCGATGGACAGCCGTTCGTCGTAGCCGTCTTTTGTCTTACGCTTGTTCACCTCAACCCCCTGTGGTGTAACTGCTCAATGAGCGCCGGTGCCATACGGAAACTGCCGCGGTACTGCTGGCGCGCGGCCACCATGCGTTTTTTGACCGATAACGTTCCGATGCCCGGCAGAGCGACCGCTCCATTCCGGCTCAATTCGTCTTGCATGAGTTCGACCATCACGTCGATCACTTCCTTCACCTCCCGCTGTGTCTGGTGCGGGAGTCGTCTTGCGATGGCGGCAACCAGATCACGGTGCCTCATGGTATCCTCCAGGCGGCACTGGTCTTACATTCGGACGAAAACACCACGCGAAACCGTGTGAACGGTCCGGGGTGCGTTTGTACGGACCGGCAGCCCGGTCCGAGCGGTGCGCGGGGTGATCCCCACCGGCGCACCGGCGCTGCGCGCTGCCCGCGCGGCGAAAGCCCCTCCGGCGTGTGAGGAGCCAGCGATTTAGCTGGCTTAGGGGCAACCGGGCGACCTGAATCGCCCCCAAACCCTGCCGGTTCCCCCGTACCCGGCTGCGCGCAGCCGGGGGGCCGCACAGCGGCCCAACACAGCGCGCGCTCACCAGCTCACCCGCGCCAGTTTGCGCGCACGACGCTGAGTCTCGGCATCGTTCAGTATGGGCATGTCGTGCGCCGGGGCGGGCGCAGTCCCTGCGGTTGCCACGACGGGTTGTCTTGCGGCGGCCTGTACTACCATACGTTCCAACACGGTCGGCATCGCCTCCAACGTCTGCCGGATTCGAGCGGTGTCCTGGCGCAGTTCGGCCAGGTCGAGGACGGTCGGCTTGCGGGGCGGCGGATTCAGCCCCAGCGCGGTATGGAGCATGTCACGAATGGCGTTGCTTCGGCTGCCCTCGTCCAGGCTTTCCCACCAATCGATGATGGCCTGATCGCCATCAAAGTATGCTTTGAAGCCGATCAAACGATAGGGGCGTTTCGGTTTGCGTCTGGCCATAGCGACCTCTCCCCGCGTGTTTAACACGTTGAACACGTGGTTTGACGTGTTAAACGGTCTCCCCCCGTGCGACAAAGTGGGCATAGTTCAGATACCCGCGCGCGTTGGCCAACTGGGCATCGCGGACCATCTCCGTCTGCGGATAGGCCTCGATCACCTGCTCGTGGACCAGTTCCGCGCCCCCGCCGGAGAGATAGATCACCTCGACCGTCGCGCCGCGCTTCCACTTCTCGCTCATCAGGTTGAGCGTGGCGCTGCGCAAGGGGGCGAGCGCGTCCTCAACCTCGGCGCTGTAGTCCATCACGCGCCCGTTGGCGGTGAAGGTGCCGGTGCGCATGACGCGCTCGATGATGCTGTAGGGAATCTTCTGGCGGTGATCGCGTTCGAGCAGTGCGGCGATGCGTTCCTGCGCGGTGAAGACGCCGCTCTCGACACTCCCGCTTTCGGCGTCCTTGAATTCGCCATCCTCATCCAGCGCGATATCCACCGTATAAGTTCCGACGTCCACCACACCGGTCCGCATGAAGGTATGGCGCGGGTTGATCTCGCCCGCCGGGGTGAGCAGATTGGCATACGCGGTGCCGTAGGGCTGCGGCATGACCATGACCTCGATCACGTTGGCGATCAGTTCGGCGCAGTCGGTCTGGACCAGGTGCTGACCGAGCAGCGCCGCCTTGAGTTCGCCCGCGTCCGGCATGTGATCGACCGGCAGCCCGGTGGCGATGCGCAGATGCACCGGCTCGCGGTTCCAGACGCCCTGCATCAGCTTGCCGATGGCGACCTTCGCCAGCCGTAGCCGGAAGGCGTTGCCCATCGTGCGCTCGTTGGCCGTGCGTCCACGCAGCCGCAGCAGTTCGCCGGGCGGCACCTGCGAGAGCGCCAGGTCGCCGACGAACCACATGCCCTGATCATCGGTGATCTGGTCGCCGGGGTATTTGGTGTGCATCGTCTCGTGGCCGAATTTGAGTTCGCGGGCGTGCCCCATCACCGAAGGGAAGACGACCGCCTGATCATCGGTGAGCGCCTTCACTACGCCGTAGCCGATATCCAGGCCGATGGTGACGATGCCGCCCGAATTGCAATTCGACTTTGTAGCCTTAGCTTTGCCCATTGTGGGTATTCTCCTGAATGAGCACAGAGGGATCGCGGACGGTTTGATCGGCTTTGGGGCAGTCCTGTTCAGCGAACAGCATCCCCAACGCCTGGCGGATGACGACTCCGCCGCGCCGGTAGCGCAGCGCGGGCAGCAGCGCGCGATAGAGCCTCGCCTCCTGCGGGTCGGCGAGATTGAGCGAAAACTCGATGCGTTTGAACATGACGTGCCCTCCTCTCACCGGACTGAGTCCGGGCTGACACGGGAAATAAAAAAGCGTCGGTCGATTAGCGCGCCGCGATTGCATCCGCCTCGCCATCGGAGGTGCTCTCTCCGCCGTCGAATGGCTTCCCCTGCGCATCCTGCCCCGCCCGAATCAGCGCGGAGAGGATGTCCGTGTTGCTGGCGAGCGCTTCTTGCAGGCTGCTGTAACGCCACAACGACGGGTCCTGCCCGATGACCAGCGGTGTAGCTTTCACTCGACTTGTTCCGCGGCGCTTGGCCATGCGATCCTTCCTGTAATGTCGTTACGAACTTCGTATTCTGATACGAATTCAAAGCAAAAATCGCAGTGCGATCTACAATGTCGTACTAAAATACGATGATCGCACCGTGGTTTATCGTAATGCAAAAGGGGTTATGCTGTCAAGTACCGAAAAACGTATTCGCGGGAGTTCCGGTATAATGAACGGAAGATTTGAAGTCCAATTTTAAGGTAAACGTGCGATGCCAGCTTTTCCACATACCCTGGGAACGTTTATTGCTGATGTGATGAGCAAACAGCAGCATAACAATGTGTCATTGGCACAGGCTGCGGGCGTTTCCGAAGGGGTAATTCGCAATCTGCTGAAACATGGAGTTGATCCCAAAGCCAAAGACCCCGATGCAAGAACTCTGCGTAAGGTGGCTGATGCCCTGGGAGTTGACTCCTTGATGTTGTTCCGCCTGGCCGGGTACATTCCTCCCGCCCCTGACGCGAACACCGTGCGCGCGGAGTACCTCGCCGACGTCTTCGACACCCTCTCGCCCGAAAAACAAGACGCGGTCATGGGCGTGCTTGAAGCCATGGCGGACGCTCCGCGCCAGAAGAAGTCTATCCAGGAAATGCGACGATACGCGGATCGCGCGCTGGCCGGTATGGACCTCACCTTCCCGGCGATGCTCCGCGAAACGGCCAACCAGTTGATCGTGCAGTACAGTATGACTGCTCCGGGCGATGTCGGGCGCATCGAGCCGGATGCCATTGTCGCGGGCACCGCCTGGCGCGATCTCCCGATGGCAGTACGCGAACGCATTACCGCCCTCATCCGCCACAAGCTCTCGCTGGAATACGATCCGACGATGGTCGATCCGGAGTGGCGGGAGTAGTCCAATCAGCGGGGAGAAAAACAATATGGCACGCATTACGTCATTGAGACTCCAGGGTTACCGGCCCTTTGGGGATTTTCTGGCCCACTTCGGCCCGCTGGAAGTGTTGGTCGGCGCAAACGGATCCGGCAAGTCAGCGCTGTTTGAGTTTCTCAAGTTCCTGCGCGATGGGCTATCCAGCGACATTCCGCCGGAGATCGTGCCCGGTTCTATCGGACAGCAGATTTTCCACATGCCTGGCCCGGAACGGTTCTGGTGGAGCGTGGAAGTAGATTTCGGGCAGAAGTACCCTATCCGCTATCAGGGCGAATTGATTGGTCCGATTGGTCGCACTCAGATTGTCTTTGAGCGTGTGATTGCTGCTCCCCCAGATGAAGTCCCTACTTACCTGTTCATGGATATGCAGGGACGCAGAGGGGTGATTCGCGATCCCGAGTCAAGAAAGTTGATGGAGCAAGAAATTGCGCTAGCCCGTCCCAATCAGCTCGGGCTTAGCACAGTCTCTAATCCCGCTATGATTACACTCTACAATTTGCGAGAATACATTCTTGGTTGGCGATTCTATAGCTCATTCAACATCGCTAATCAAAAAATACGTAAATCTGTTCCAATTGAGCAGGCACCTGTTCTCTATGAGGATGCGGGAAATCTGAGTTCTGTACTGCACTACCTGATGACCGAACACCCGGCAGTCTTTGAAGAGCTTCAACATCATATCCGTTCGGTAGTGCCTGGTTTTCGGCGGCTCAACGTTAAAGCGCGTGGCGGTCCTGGCGAGGTGATCGCCTTCTGGCAGGAAACCGGGGTAGATCAAGATCTCAGCCTGGCCGACTTGTCGGATGGCATTCTGCGCTTACTCTGCTGGGCCGTGCTTTGCTTGCAACCGAACCCACCCACGCTCATCTGTATCGACGAGCCGGATCAGGGGGTTCACCCGCGCACGCTGCCGCTTCTGGCAGGGCTGTTCCAGAAGGCCAGCCAACGCACCCAGATTCTGTTGGCAACGCACAATTCGTATTTTCTCACCCAGTTTGAGCTGGCACAGATCGCAGCCATGCGTAAAGAGAACGGCGAAGCGAAATTCATCAAACCGGGTGATTCCCAAGTGTTGGTAGACATTCTTGCAGACTTCGGTTCCAACGAGATCGAGAATCTGCACCGCAGCGACGAATTGGTCGGCATCGCAGTGCTGAACGCTTCGAAGAAGGCCGCTTCTGGCGCGTAGAAGCGACAGTCAATCAAGGGAAATCCCATGCCCGACTCCACTTCCGACTCCGCCCGCACCCCGCACCTCATCCGCCAGAACTGCCCGCTTCCGCCGGGAAACGCACGTCGTCTAGGGGGCGAAAAATGAACAGCTTCACCGACTCACTGCGAGGTTATGGCTTCAAGATTTTTCAGCGTGATAACTTCAAATGCCGATACTGTGGTGCCGACGGAGCAGCCTCTTTTGAGACCTGGCTCACGCTCACAGTCGATCATTTGCTTCCGCAAGGTCATCCCGAACGGAATAACCCTGACTACATCGTGACTGCTTGCAGCTTCTGCAACACAGCCGACAATCGCTATTTTGCTCTCGCTTCCAAGCGCGGTCTGAAATTTGATGGACTAACGCCGGACGAGTTGGTAGCCCAACGGTGGCCCTATGTACAGGCTGTTCGAGAAGCCTATCGGCGCTTTTGGGACGAAAATGTCAGCACCTTCAAGGAGTAAGAGCACCGCCCATGCATTCAGACGACTCCGCCCGCACCCCGCACCTCATCCGCCAGAACTGCCCGCTTCCGCCGGGAAACGCACGTCGTCGGCTACTGCCGCGACTCCGGCGGTGAGGAATAGGAAAACAGAATAATATCATGGGAAAGTCTTATAAGGATTTGTCGCCAGAGGAAGAACTAGAACTCACCCTATTGCTTGGGTTTTTCCAAGAGTCGGTACAGAATGCTTATCTGCAAATGGAACGATGGAGTCAACAAAAACGCGGTTGGGATCTGCAGATGTTTTTTGTTGCGATGATGTGTGTTTTTGAGGCCACAACAGGATTAAAACGTTTCTTGGAACATGATGATCCAGAAGTGTGGTCCATATTGAAGAGGTTTAGAGATAAAGTTGACCGGCAAAAAATCGGGGAACTACGGAATGACATCATCCACCCAAAACAAATATCAAAATTGCAGGACCAAAAAAGGAAACCTCTTCCAAAAAGTTCCGTGCTCCATATAGGAAGCTATCATGTAGATAGGGATGAATATTACTTTGGAAAACACAAAATCCGTATACCGGAAGCGTTTGATTTGGTTACTCAGATGATCCAAGAATTGCGGACGCTGACAACCAGCCGCCTCACAGATTTCTATCAAAACCAAACAGGTGCTGTCGAGGGAATGATCCCTTTTACTTATCTGCATCATTTTCCTCTGCGGGAGAATTGACTCATGCCCGACTCCACTTCCGACTCCGCCCACTACCTGCACCTCGTCCGCCAGGACTGCCCGCTGCCGCCCGGAACGCACGTCGTCGGCTACTGCCGCGATTCCGGCGGCGAGGAATAGAAGCGCTCTGTCGCCCAGCAAACCGATACGATCCGCGAGTACTGTATTTCATCCATGGGACTGAACAATCGACTTTGTGAGAAAAACGCCCCGTTAACGCCGAGTTTGGAGTGTAAGCTCATGTGTGCATGTTTTGCAGCCAGGAGGGGTAAACATGCGCGATAAACAACATTGGTGGATATGGGGCGCAGTTGTTGTGCTATTGATCAGGGCTACGATTGCAGGTAGTGCTGCCCCAATCATCCGCGCACAAGATAAAGATGAGCCGTTATGGTTTGTGTTCCAGGGTATGGCTACTGCTGCATACCCCAAAACCGGACCGTTCCGGGTCAAACTGGATGGCGAACACTTTCAAAACCTGAACCACACTTCCCTTGATATGTACTTCCAAAGCTGGGTACCTGACAACACAGGCATGATCTGGGTTTCGGAGTCCGGTAACGATGATGACTTGTTCTGGGCACCGCCAGATGGCTGGAACGAAATTGCACTCACCCACACAATTGACATCGAAGAGCGTTTCTTTTGTTGGACACCCGATGGTGAATGGATGCTCATTCAAGAGAAATCCAGTGAGAGTTTGCGCTTGGCGAGAATGCGCTCAGATGGCTCGGATTATCAACCATTAATTGCACTTGAGGAACCAAGTTTTGCTAAGTTTGTGGCATGGTCCCCCAGTGGCGAATGGATATTATTCTTTCATCATGAGCCAAACGATAACTATTGGCCGAATGATCACAAAGTGCTCTACCGCATGCATCCGGATGGGACAGCTTTACAAAGTCTTCAACCCAATGATCTATATTATGATAACGATTTGATCACTGTCTCACCTGATCAGCGATACATCATCATTGGTGGGCCATTTCATCCCTCAACCCTTTTTTTGGTCGAACCGGATGCCATACCGGCTAATATCAACGATGTGCAGGCCTATATTCGAGCACTAGCCGATATCCCTGCGTCCGCTCAATTCATTGAGGCAAACTGGTCACCAAATGGTGAATGGTTACTACTCGGCATTCGCGAAAAACTAGACGATGACCCTACGTATGACGAAAACGATAACTTCAGCATTTTCCGGTTACGACCTGATGGAAGCTATTTTGAAGGCAGTGAGTCAACTGGATACGGTACTTATTGGCAACCGTTGGCGAAAATTTCCGCTGAGTTTTTGCATACAGTAGAAAATGAATACTGGATGCCAGTATGGTCGCCAGACAGTAAATGGATTGTGTTGGCAGACGACATCGACGGTCAAACCGATTTATTCCGTGTGCAACTCGACAACAATGAGCGCACACAACTTACTGATTCTCCGGATTTTGACGATGTACCCGCTGCGGTTTCGCCGGATGGACGTTGGGTACTGGGTATCGCACAAGAAGATTATTGGACAGGGGGATATTTATACCAGATGTATCCCGATGGCTCCAATTGGCAATCACTTTTGACTGTCGAAGATACGAGACACCATCGCGATCAGTTCCTTATGTTTACACCAGATGGTCAGGGTGTGATCTTCTGGCACCAGCACAATGCCAATACTAGCCGAAGTTATTCGGACTTTTATCATGTTCAACTTGATAGTCTAGCAACAACGCGACTTGCCCCTCCCAATGCTCATTCAAACGCTTATATTCGTGATAATACTGCGATAGGAATTGTGGGCTGGTATCCTCCTCAGCCCTGAGTTGTTCAAGTTTGGAGAGTATGGTTTGCAGAATGTTTTTCAGAATAAAGAAACATTTTCTGATTATACAATCTGACTCCAACTACAAAATACCTGCTGATCACATGTTTGGGCCAAACAATGCGATTAGCTTGGAAAGTTGCGGAATTTGACACGTTTGTTCTGGCATGTCATATTAAGGACATACACCGTAAGATGCCCTCTAATTGAAAGCGAAACAAGAGAAGCTGATGTCCGACTCCGACAACAACCACTACCTGCACCTCGTCCGCCAGGACTGCCCGCTGCCGCCCGGAACGCACGTCGTCGGCTACTGCCGCGATTCCGGCGGCGAGGAACAGGATCGTTCCGTCTCGCAGCAGGCCGAAACCATCCGCGAATACTGCGCGCATCACAACCTGGTCCTGGATAAGCTCTATCTCGATGAGGCGCGCAAGTCGTCGAACACGGACAAGCGCGAAGCCCTGCAAGAGATGCTCTACGATCTGCACGCCAACTTCAAGCGCATCAACGACCGCTACCGCCGCGAGAAAGCCATCGCGGAGCATCCGTATGGTGTCATCTTCTGGAAATCGAACCGGCTGGGGCGCGACAGCATCGAGGCGATGAATATCAAGACCGACATCCGGCTGCGCGGCATCACGATTATCGACCTCGTGACCTCGGCCAATACGGGCAATCCCGGCATCGACGCGCTGATCGAAGCCTTCCAAAGCTGGCAGGATGAGCAGCTTCTCGATGAAATCTCGCAGAACGTCAAGCGCGGCCAGGCGCAGCTCGTCGCCACGCGCGACGATGATCCTGAATTCCTCAAATACAACCCCGGTTATGAGAGCACCGGCACGCTGCTGGGGGTGCGCCCCGGTTTCTCGCCCAAGGGGTTCAAGCGCGTCCCGGTTCAAATCGGTGTGCGCAAGCGTCGTAAAGGTCACTCTGGCGGTGAGCCGCGCATCGTCGGACGCCTGGTGCCCGATCCGGAAACCTGGGATCGCTGCTATCTCGCCTGGGAAATGCGCCATAACGGCGAGGATATCGGCAAAATCCACGAGGCGACCCGGCTGTATAAGACCAAAAACGGCTACTCGTCGTTCTTTGCCAATCCCATCTATATCGGCGTCTACGAACATGGCGGCGTGCGCTATGAGAACTTCGTTGAGCCGATGATCCCGCGCGAGTGGTTCGAGCAGGAACAGGTCGCGCGCGCCGAACGCGCCAAGAAGTACAATGGGCAAAAGGTCAGGCCCGAATACGAGCCGCGCCGCGTGGGTGAGGAGCACATGCTCTCAGGTCTGGTATTCTGCGGCCACGTCGAAGGCGAAGAGCACCCGATGCACGTCGGCACCATTCCCGAAGAAGAAGGGAAACGCGGCGAGTACGTGTATTTCAAGTGCTCGCTGAAGAACAACACGCGCGGGGATCGCTGCCAGGCGGGGACCATCAGCGCCAAAGGGTTGGAGAAGGCCGTGATCGAGAACCTGCTGGAGCACGTGATCACGCTCGAAAACATGCAGCCGCTCGCGCAGGAGATCGCCGCCCAGCTTCAGGAGCGCAGCCGCGACGCCGACAAGCGGATCGACGCGGTACGAACCCGGCTGAATGAGGTGCGCCGCTCGATGGAGAACCTGATGGACGCCATCGAGAAGATGGGCTACGCGCCGCACATCCAGGATCGCTACGATGCCCGCCTGCGCGAAGAGGCCGAACTGGTCGCGGAACTGGAACGCCTCGAAGCGCTGTGCGTCCAGCCGCAGAAAATCAAGGCAGTCACCGACGACATGCTCAGACAGTGGATCGAGCACACTCGCGCCACGCTACAGGGGGGCAATCGCGCGCTGGCCCGCCGGGCGATCATGCAGTTCGTGGCGAAGATCGTGGTGAAAAACAGAACGGGAACGCTCTATTACACGTTCCCGCTCGAAGATGAACTGTATATGCCTAGTAAACAGAGTGTGGACCTGAG
>DAOUFU010000164.1:0-16774 GCA_034429275.1 Anaerolineae bacterium
CCCTGATGGACCGCCACCCTCTTCCTGATCACCCAACAGAATGGAAAGTTTTGAGGAGAATTCGCCATGTCTGTGGCCCAAAGCACCACGACGCCCACCAAGAGCACCCTTTTGGGCAGGCTGAGCTTGCAGCAAATACGACAATTGTGGGGGTGGGTTTTCCTCTCCCCGTGGATTATCGGCTTTCTGGCGTTCGATTTCGCGCCCATGATCGCGTCGTTTGTCTTCACCTTCACGGATCTTCAGCTCACCAAGCCGGACCAGGTGCAGTTCATCGGGCTGGATAACTACCGGACCCTGATCCATGATGCGAATGTCGGAAAGTCACTGCGTGTGACGTTGGTGTTCATGCTTTTTGCGCTGCCAATTTCCATCATCATCCCACTCGCCCTGGCGACTCTGCTCAATTCGAAACAACTGTGGGGGCGGCGGTTGTTCCGCACCCTGTTCTATATGCCCTACATGGTGCCGGTGATCTCGATCACCTATATCTGGAATGGGTTCCTCAACGCCCAGTCCGGCTGGCTCAATCGTTTCATTGAGAATGTATTGGGGCTTGACGGCCCGAACTGGCTGTACAGCTCAACTTATATTTACCCGGCGCTGCTGATGATCGGCATCTGGGGCACGGGCAATGCCATGCTGACCCTGCTAGCCAGCATGCAGACGGTGCCCACCGAATTGTATGAAGCCGCCAGGGTCGATGGGGCCAACACGGTGACCGTTTTCCGCCACATCACGCTGCCGCTCATCACACCGATGATTTTCTACAACCTGATCCTGGCGTTGATCGGCCTGTTCCGCTATTTCGATATTCCCTATATCCTTTCGCGCGGGACGGGCGGCCCCAACGACATCACCCTGTTCTACAACATCTATTTTTACCGGGTCGCCTTCACTTACGACCGGATGGGATATGGGGCGACGCTGGCCTGGCTGCTCTTTGTGATTGCGCTGTCCGTCACGATCTTCTTCTTTGCGACTGCGCGACGGTGGGTTTATTACGCTGGGGGGAATGACTGAACCGCATGGCTACCACGACTCGCACACCAAAATTGTGGGGCAGCAAGCAGATTGTCGCTCGCTACAGGAAGCTGGGAATGAGCGCGCTGCTGGTCATGTTCACCATCCTGATCCTGGTCGCCTACCTCTCGCCCTTCGGCTATATGGCGGTCACCAGCATCAAGAGCAGGCCGCAGATCACCGAAAAAGACATCCTGCCCATGTCGCCGGTGATGTACCATTACGACGGCGAGCAGTACCCCGAATGGAGCGTTCTCACCGGCTCGCGCTACCCCATCTATCGCGTGGTGGATGAGGACGGCACCGAGCACCAATGGGCACTGATCGCCACGCTTGAGGATCGCGTGATCTTCATCGATCCGGCCAACCCTAACGCCGGGGTGATCGAATGGACCGGCGATCAATCGAAGATGGAACCGGCGGTTGAACCCGAAACCTGGGCCTATACCGGCACCGGCTATAAAGACGCTGGAGTTGTGCGCGGCACCAAGTACCCGCTGTACGAGGTGGAGATCGACGGCCAGACCAAACAACTGGCGCTGTTCAAGTCGGAGGGGGACACGCATTACTTCCTCGACAAAGCCGCGCCCGAATCCGGCATTGTGGAATGGCAGGGGGACCTGGAGACCCTCACCGCGCTGGAGAAGGAAGTCAAACCCTATACCCACCGCGGCAAGAAAATCCCCGAAGTGGTGCTGCTGCCCGGCACAGATTACCCATTGTATGAGGTTCCTACCGAAGATGGCGGCACCCAGCGCTGGGCGATGATCCAGGAAGGGGTCGGGCAGATGGAGACTTATTTCATCGACCCCGATAACCTTGAAGCGGGTATTCTGGCGTGGTCGGAGCAACCATTTGCTTCCCAACAGCGGCCCAACGCGCACCCGGTGAAGCAATTTGACGCGCAGTGGGGCAACTTCGAGCGGGCGTGGCGCGAAGCCAAGTTCTCGCGGGCCTTGTGGAACACGCTGGCCATTGCCATCCTGGGCATGATCGGCACGGTGATCTCGTGCACGCTGGTGGCCTATGCGTTCACGCGCTTCCCCATCCCTTACAAAAACGTGCTGTTCATGATCCTGATCTCGACCATCATCCTGCCCAAGCAGGTGACGCTGGTGCCCACCTACTTTGTATTCGCACAGGTGCTGGGTTGGACGGGGACCTGGCTGCCGCTGATCGTGCCGCACTTCTTCGCCAATGCCTACAACGTGCTGCTGCTGCGGCAGTATTTCAGCACGCTGCCGATTGAGCTTGACGAGGCCGCCATGATCGATGGCGCGGGGCCGTTCCGCATCCTGGTTTCTGTGATCATCCCGCAGGCGTGGCCCGCCATCGTCGCGGGGAGCCTGTTCCACTTTGTCTTCGCGTGGAACGACTACTTCGAGCCGCTGATCTACACGCTGAACAATCCCAAGATCGCCCCGCTCTCGGTGGCCATCCAGATTTTCAACTTCGTGTACGATCAACAGCCGCACCTGATCCAGGCCACCGCATTGATGGGCCTGATCGTGCCGGTGACGCTGTTCTTCCTGGCGCAGCGCGTCTTCATGCGCGGCGTGATTATGACCGGCGTGGACAAATAAGCTAACCGATACCAGGGGGTTAGAGCGATGGGGCGAGGCGGAGACTCCTCGCCCCGTTGATTCACTCACGCGGTGGCCTGCTCGGAAGACTTCCCTTGCGGACTGACGCCCGCCCACACAAAGATGATCACTCCGCCCAGCGCCATCAGCGCGCCGAACAGGAACGGCGCACTCGCGCCCCAGCCGGACCAGCCAAACGCACCCTGCCACAGCACCCCCGCGATAACGCTGGCGGGCAGTGCCGCAATCCCCACGGCGGCGCTGAACAGGCCATAGGCAGTGCCGCGCTGGGCGGGCGCGACCAGGTCCGCGACCAGGGCTTTCGCCGTGCCCTCGGTCACGCCGTAATACACGCCATAGAGCGCATAGCACACCCAGATCTGCCAGGCATCGATCACCAGGGCGAAGCCCAGGTAGAGCGCGGCATAGGCCAGCCAGCCGCCGACCAGCAGTCTCCGGCGGCCCACCCGGTCGGAAAGTGCCCCTGCCGGGCCAGAGATGGCCGAATAGACCAGGTTGAAGGTGAGCAGCATTCCCAACACGCCCACCACGCTCAACCCGCGCTCTTGCGCGCGCAGAATCAGGAAGGCATCGGCGGAATTGCCCAGCGTGAACACAATCACCGCCAGCAGGAACCAGCGAAAGCGCCGGTCGAACCCGGCCAGCGAGAATCGGAGCGGGCGGCGTTCGGTGGCTGCCCCTGGCGTCGCGGTTCGGCGCGCGGAGACCTGCTGCGCGCCCAGCGCCAACACCAGCACCGCCACCACAGCCGGGATAATGCTGATGAGCACAATGGCCTGGAAGGTCGAGCGGCGAAGCTCCAGGTTGCTGGCCTGCGCAGCCGCCACCACTACCAGCGCGATCAGAATGCCGACGGCGGCCCCTGCTGTATCACCGGCGCGGTGCAGTCCAAAGGCCAACCCGCGATGCGACTCCTCGATGCTGTCGGCCACCAGGGCATCGCGCGGGGCTGTGCGTATCCCTTTGCCGACTCGGTCGCTGAAGCGCACAGCCAACACGCCGCCCCACGAGGTCGCCCAGTACAGGAACGGCTTGGAGATGGCCGAAAGGCCGTACCCCGCTACGGCAGGCCACTTGCGCTGCCTCCACCTGTCCGAGAGCCAGCCGGAGATCACCTTGACCAGGCTGGCCGTCGTCTCGGCGATGCCTTCGATCACGCCGATGATGTTGGTCTTGACCCCGACCACATTGGAGAGATAGAGCGGCAGCAGGTTGAACACCATCTCGCTGGAAATATCGGTCAGAAAGCTGGTGATGGTGACCACCCAGACATTTCGTGGCAGGGTGCGCCACGAATTCCACAGCGACGAACGAGCTTTGGTCTGCGTTGTCATGATTTGGACACACTTTCCAGGTTCGGGTTCCGAAACGATTTGGCGAGTATAGGCTCATTTTGCACATCGGGGGTAACAGCCGGACCAGCTCAATAAAAACGGGACGGACCCGCGCGGTCCGTCCCGTAGTGCAGCCACACCCCCTGGTTCAGCGGTGTGAATTGCCTACTTCGTTTTATCCCAGAAGATCAACTGTCCGAACAGGCTGGGATTGGTCCACGACTGGTCCTGTGTATCGCGGGCGGACCAGATCAGCTTGGTGTCGCGGCCCGGCGCTGCCGCGCCGTTGAGATGCGCCTGGAAGCCGAGCACGCCTTCATGCTTTGGCACGATGTTCCAGACCTCGGTGACCAGCGGCACGGCGGCCTCGATGGTGTAGCCAGTCTCCGTCTCGACGGCATAGACGCTCACCTGGGACGCGTCACTGTTGTAGCCGCCGATGATGGGGGCATCCGGCTGGGTGATGTTGGCCGCCAGGATGCCGATCTGTGCAACGCCCGGCTCATAGGACAGCAGCTCCAGGTTGCCGGTGGTGTTAAGGTAGAACTCAACCGAGTCTTCCTGGTACCACTCGGTGGCAGGATCGTACTGCCCATAGACCAGCTTGCTATCTTTGACTTCGGCCAGGAAATACAGGTTGGTATCGTCGGCCACCACCGCGAAAGTCATCGCCGTGTCGTGATTGGGCGGAAGCTGCGGGCCTTTGTCGATGGTGACGCGCGGCACGTTCGCCCAATCGCTGGTATCGCCATCGAGCGTGATGGTGACCGGGTAGGCCGCGTAATAGATCATGCCGGGCACGCTGTCGGGCGCAAGCTGCGCCGGGTCGCTTTTGGACGGCTCAGGAATTTCCGCCGCTGCGGGTTCCTCGGCTTTGCCCAGGATGGCGTTCAGTTCGGCATCGCTGAGAATGGGTGGCTCACCTGCCGCGCGCGCCAGCGCATCCAGCGCCGCAAAATAGGCGGGCTTGGGCTGATAAGCGGAGTCGAACAGCAGCGGGTCCACGTCCGGGTTGTTGAAGAATTCGGCTTGCTTCAGCCACGAGAGATGATCGGCTACGCCCCAAACAATCACCGCGGTGCAGTACTCGCTGGTCGCACAGGTGGTAACCATGTTCCAGTAATCGCCGGCCTGCTGCTGGAGAATTTCGTCACTGGGCTTGCCCCGGAACTTGACATCCAGCTCGGTGATCTGAACCTGCAAGCCCAGCTCGCCCAGCCGCTTGATATTCGCGCCTACCATCGTCGGGGATGCTGAGCCGCCGGGCCTGGTCGAGTTCAGGTCGATATGTGCCTGCAGCCCGACGCCGTGTACCGGCACACCGCGCGCGACAAAATCTTGCATCATCTCGTAGATCGCGTTCGATTTGGTATTCAAACCTTCCGCGCCATAGTCGTTATAGAACAGCAGCGCATCCGGATCGGCTTCGTGGGCAAACTGGAAGGCCAGCTCCACATAGTCGGGGCCGATCATGCGCAGCCAGGGCGTATCGCGCAGTTGACGCCCGTTATCGGCCCATGCCTCGTTGACCACATCCCAGATCGCCACTTTGTCCTTGTAGCGCCCGACCACCGTATAGATATAAGAGCGCAGTTCCTCGATGGCCTCTTCGCGGCTCAGCGGAGCCGATTCCAGCCAGGCAGGCATACACTGGTGCCACAGCAGGGCATGGCCGTGAATCACCATGTCATTCTCTTGGGCAAAGGCTACCAACCGGTCGAACCGGTTGAAATCGAACTTGCCGCGTTCGGCGCTCACTTCACACGCCTTGGCTTCCTGCTCCGGCGTCATCATATTGAACTCGCGGGCCACAGTTTCGACATGGGCAGGGGTGTTCAGGTGATAGGTGTAGACTGCTGTCCCAAAGTACATATCATTCTTTTCGGCCAGCTGGCGGAGGGTTGGCGTACCTTCTTGCGCGCCGATCAGGTGGGCGTTGGCGATCAACCCCAAAAGCAGCACGATCACGAGAGCCAGTTTGGTCACTTTCATGGAAAAAATCCTTTCAAAAAACTAGCGGGCGTTTTGGGAGTATGAGAGGCATTGCGGGCAGATCGGCCCGATGCAGCGGGCTTCAACCACCCTCATCATAGAGATACCACATTTTGCAAGCGCTTGCAAGATGTGGTATGTGTAACAGGGATGTTGCGGATCGGATGCTTGTACGCGGGAATCAGCCCAATTCTCGCACCCTCCGCAGCCGATCCGGTTGTCTGTATGAGGCACACAGGTACAATAAAAAGATGTCTGCGCCCCGCAAGAAGGGGCAAATATATACAGAGCTAAGAGCAAAAATCCAGGAGTTCTTATGAATAACCATACCGTGCCCGCTCACCGGATGGCCAAAGCCGTCGTGACACTCACCCACAACGGCGCGCCCCTGGCCCATCAGGATGTTGTCGTCGAGCAAACCCGGCACCAGTTTTTGTTTGGCACTACCTGGGGCGAAACCACCCTGGCCTATGCCAGCGGTGAACTCAGCGGCGAGGCCAAAGAACTCGCCGAACGTCGTAACGCCCATTTTTTGAACCTGTTCAATATGGCAACGATGCCGTTTTACTGGGCACGCTTCGAGCCGAAACGGGGCCAGCCGCAGACTCAGCGCATCCTTGCCGCCTCGCGTTGGTATCAGGATCATGGGTGCGTGGTCAAAGGTCACCCGCTGTGCTGGCATACGCTGACCGCCGACTGGTTGCTCACCATGACGCCCGAAGAAATCTGGGCCGAGCAGGAAGCTCGCATCCGGCGCGATGTGACCGACTTCGCCGGGGTGATCGATATGTGGGATGTGCTCAACGAAGCGGTGATCATGCCCGTCTTCGACAAGTATGACAACGGCATCACGAGGCTGTGCAAAGCCATCGGGCGAATCGAACTGATCCGCCGGGTGTTCGAGGCCGCGCGCACAGCAAACCCAAAGGCCACCCTGCTGTTGAACGATTTTGACGTGTCTTCTGCCTACGACATCCTGGTCGAAGGCTGCCTCGAAGCCGGTATCCAGATCGATGTCATCGGCATTCAATCACACATGCACCAGGGCTATTGGGGCGTCGAGAAGACGCAGTGGGTGCTGGCCAACTTCGAGCGCTTCAACCTGCCGATCCACTTCACCGAAAATACCATCGTCTCCGGGCAGATCATGCCGCCGGAGATCGTGGACCTTAACGATTACCAGGTCGATGAATGGCCGAGCACGCCCGAAGGCGAAATTCGCCAGGCCGAAGAAGTAGCGCTGCACTACAAGACGCTGTTCGCTCACCCGATGGTGCAGGCCATCACCTGGTGGGACTTCTCCGATGGCGGCTGGCTCAAAGCCCCTGCCGGGCTGCTGCGCCAGGATTTCACGCGCAAGCCGTCGTATGACGCGCTCGAACAATTGATCAAGGGGGAATGGTGGGTGCCGCCGACCCGCTTGACCACCGATGCTCACGGGCGAATCACATTTAGCGGCTGCCTGGGCGATTACCAGGTGGCGCTGGGAAGCGAAAAGGCCGCCTTTGCCCTCTCACAGGCAGGGGATGTGACCTTGTCAGTAAGCCTGTAAGTTGTCTATATGGGTGGCTTGTTATCACCGGGATTCCTTGATATAGTGTCTATGAACCTGAAAAACAAAGGACTTGTCAGGAGTAGGTGAATGCCTCACCAGTCTGTGCCTTCGGGATACGAAGAGGGGGATGATCCGCCGGAATGGCCGATGGCTCCGGACAATACCCCTTTGTCACTCAGCCAGACCGATGACGGCACCACCATCACCAACGCCCCTGTGACTCATCACTTCCAGCAGATGCCGGATGTTGTCCCCCAGCCGCGCTGGGGGACCATCCAGATCGATGCACGGCTGCGCCTGCGGTTTATCATCGGCGGGCTGCCTCAACCGGTGTCGGTCGAAGTGTTTGATACGCTGCTGCTGGGCCGATCCTGCCTGATGAACGAACAACCCTCGCTCGATCTCAATCCGTATGGCGGGTATTGGTATGGGGTCTCGCGGCAGCACGCGCTCATCCTGGTGGATGACGGGATGCTGAAGCTGGTGGACCTGGGCAGCACCAACGGCACGTTCTTGAACGGCACACGTCTTCCCCCTCACCAGCCGCGCATCCTGCGCGACGGTGATGAGATCATGCTCAGCCGCCTGGTGATGCAGGTATTTTTCGGCTAGAGCGTGTTATGGACTTTTGGGTTGAGTAGGGAGGGGCGTGCGGCGGGCTGTGTCGTCCGAGGGGTGCCGCTGGTTGCGCCCTATCTTTTTCCAGCTAAAGCTGCGTCGCAGCGGCATAACCGATCACGCCGAGGATCACGCTGACCACCAACCACAACAGGGGCAGCCACACGCGAAACAACCAATCCCAGCGGGTGTTAACAAAGCGCCACTGAGTCTGATGGACCGCCGGGAGCCATTCGCTCAGGACCAGTTGATTGGCGGTGAATTTGCGGTAATAGGGATAATCCATCATAAGCATCGAAAAGTAGCCCAGCGCGCCCATCGACCCGACCAGCAAAAGACCTGTCCCAGAAGTGAAGCCGCCAACCTCGGCCACTTTGCCATACATCAGCAGCGGAACCGGGAGAAACGCCACTGCCTGAATCTGCGAAATGATCTGGATGTACTTTTTCAACAGAGTAGCACTGGTCCGCCGTCCAATGATCAGGGCGGGCAGGGTAAGGGCTGCGTATCCGGCGGCGGCAAATACCAGCACCATCAGCAGGGGCAGCACCCTACTCCCTAAAAACTTGATCAAAAATCCCGCCGTCAGGCTGATCACGCACGGTTTTGCGCCGCCCATCAGATAAAAAAGCCCAAACGCCTCCGACTGAGTGAGCGCTGCCGGAAGATCGGGTTCATTGTCGCTGGCCAGCAGCGGGGCGCGCGTTTGGCTCAGGCGGATCCCAGTCCCTTGTAAGGTGGCCAATACCTCCTGCCGGGCATTCTCCAAATCAAAACGCGCGTCGATCCGGTTGCGCAGCTTCAACCGGTCATCGATCGGGACATCTTCCAGCAGCACAGGGATGATATTCCGCCCCTGGCGCGCGGCAGTTTCGACGAGGCTCAAGGTGGCTGTATCCTGGGTGAGCCAGGCTGAGATGATCACGATCAGACACTCGGCGCGTTCCAGGTCGCCGTACAGAGGCACATCATTGGATCGCAAAAAGGCCGTCAGCGAACGGGCAAATGGCCTGTCTGCCGAGGCGGCGGCCACGCCGACGGTCCCCGGCTTGACATTCAGCGTTTTCACGCCGCTGTCTGCTGGTGGGGCGGACGGAAGGGCTGGCAGCGCGGCCTGCGGCGCAACGATCCCGCTGAGATCAACCGGCGCGGCGCGGCGGGGATGCTTGACCAGCGCGCTGCCTTCATAGGTGGGAATCCAGCTCCGCCACAGGAGCGTATCGCCGAGGTAATCGTGCAGGAAATCGAATACGCGCGCTGCCGCGAGATTGGACACAATCAGCAGGGCCGGAAAGGTCAGCAGCACGAGCGCCTCTGGCAGCGTTTGTTCCAGCGGCACTTCATCCATAGCAGGGAAAAAAAGGAGTATCGAGGCGTCTACGCCGATACTGGTGACCAAAAAACCGGCAAAGGCATAGTTCAACAGGCTCATAGCGTCGTCGTAGGATCGATCACTGCGGCTGAGCACGCGCGGCATTCGCCGGAGGACACCGATCAACAAAAAGACCAGCATGGCTAAGAGCGCCACCGAACGGACCAGGTGGTACTGCGGCATGTCTTCCAGGGGGAAACGGTCGATCTGCCATTGGACATAACTGACATAGGCCAACATCGAAACGAGAACCCAGACGCACCAGAATTCCGCCACACGCAGCCGGAACCGGATCGCCGGAGGAATCCGGCGGTTGGTCGGCAGGGCGCTGGTGCAGGCGCAGGCCGGATTCTTCAGCCACTGCACGCCCTTTTCGCCGATGCTGAGGGGATTCTCCCGTGCATCCATCCAGGAGATCGGTTCAGGGTAGGGGGTCGTCTGCTGCTGATACGCCGCATTCAAAAACTGAACGTCGTCACTGGCCAGCGCCTGTACAAGCACCAGCAAAACAGGGGTCCGGTTCTCAAGCGCCCGAAACCACTCACTGTAGACAAATTTTGATCCCTGGGTGCGCCCCAATGACCAGGGCGAGGCGATCACCACGACGTAATGCGCCGTTTTGAGCGCCTGGTCGATTTCGGTTTCAAAGTTGGCCCCACGCGGAATATCGGTCAGGTCCAGCCAGGGTTGATAGCCGGCCCGCACCAGCGCGTTATAGAGTTCCTGGGCAAATGCGATATCCTGCCGCCGGTACGAGATAAACACGCGCGGCGCGGTTGGATGGCGCACGGGCGGGCGAAACGAGATGCTGCTGGCAGCGGCTTTGGGAAGCGCCTCGGTGGTGCCATATTGCAGCACCATTTCGCCGTCGACCACCACCACCACCGATATTAACTGCCGGTGATAGTCGCGGACGGTGACAATGGCCCAATACAATTCCCAACGATGGTTTTTGTGGCGGCGAGTTTTGTGCCCCCGATCCGCTGAGGCTTTGACGCGAAAGAGCCGCTGATCATCCAGCCAGAGAGTGATGACCTTGCCCCCCTTCGCGCGTATATCGAGGGCCGCCGTTTTGAGGTAGCCGTGCAGTTCCAACAGATCAGAGGTCGCCTGAAACCGCTGCTGCACCATCAGGCTATCCCCTCCTACTAGAGACTGGTATGCACTTTGCGGCGTTTCGCGCTATCATACCCGGCGCATTCGCCGCTTTCTGGGCTGGATTGCAGCGCCGGCTGTCAAAAATAGCCGCACTCGGTTGCTCGTTGCGACCCGCTGCCAGCCGCAGAACCTCACGCAAGTCGTGCCCCATCGCCTCGAACACCCCGGCTTTCAGCCAGCGCTGCGTCTGCTGATACACGGTGTGTCACGGCAGCAGGTCGTTGGGCAACATGCGCCATAGTATTCCCCCGCGCACGACAAAGCGCAGGCCGTTGAAGACCTCACGCAGCAGATAATCGCGCTGTGGCGCCTCTTTTCCGTCATCAACGTCAGATACGGGGCCACAAGCGCCCATTCATCGTCACTTAGGCCACTGGGATAGGCTTTTCGTTCGCTCATCCTCCCAGTTTTGCATCGTCCGTTTCAAAAGTGCATAACACGCTCGAGATCGTGTTGACATTCGCGCCAGGAACACTCGCCTTTTCATCCGCAGCCTTTTCATCTGCAACGGTCAACACGGCCTGATGACGCGGCGGGCCACGCCCGGTTCAGGGTTGCGGCGCTTGATCGCCCAGCAGCCCGGTCTGGCGCAGCGTATCCAGGTGCTTCATCGCCAGATAGGCCAGCCCTCTGAAGAATTCATCCACATTCTGCCCGGTCAGCGCGCTGGTCTGCAGAAACGGCATCCGTCCCTCATGTTTGGCCCATCCTTCCGCTTCGGCAGGGGGCACCACCGGCCCCAGGTCGAGCTTGTTGCCGACCACCGCGATCGGCACATCGGGAAGGGCGCTGGTCACTTCTTCGCGCCAGCGCGGCAGGTTAAAAAAGGTGGCGGGGGCAGTCAGGTCGTAAACCATGGCTACCGCGAGCGCGCCGCTGTAGAACTGGTCACGAAACGCGCGGAAGCGATCCTGCCCGGCCACATCCCAAATCGAAAGCCGGATCGTGTGCTCGCCCAACTGCACCGTTTTGATCTGGAAATCGACGCCAATAGTCAGGATGCGCGATTCGTCAAATTTGCCTTCACAAAACCGGCGGACCAGGCTGGTCTTGCCGACATTCCCATCGCCCACGATCACGACTTTGTAGATGGCAGGTTCGCTCACGCTCAGGTCACTCCTTGAAGGTCGGTCTTAATTGTATGGCTAGTATAACACAGAGCACCCGAAGCGTCAGCGTATCCACCGGGCGTTTCGCGGGAGTGTGGCTCAATCGCAGGGCAAAAAGCCTGTACTTTGACCTGTTGCGTGCTACAATCGAAAGGTGGCACGATGAGGTATAGGATGATACGGGTGTGCGCCGTTCACTGTTATTGCGCCGGGGCCAGGTGCCTGCCGGAGCGAAACCTGAGGATAAAATGAGTTCTGCCATGTCCACCATGCGTTACGAGCGGCTGGCGATGTGGGCCGCTTCAGAATGGGACAAGCGCCAGGGCGAGCGAGCCTATCAACTGCTGTGGGCCGCCGAAAGCTGCGGGAATCAGCTGGCTCAGACGCGCGTCCTGCCGCGTCGCCGCTTGAAGGGTAAGAGCTACTACACCGGGGTCACGCAGATTCCGTGCAGCGAAGTGATCTCCATCAGCGAATACGTTGTGCCGGGCCGCAAAGTGATGCTGGGCGAGACGGTCGGCGCATTCGTGTTCAGCTTCGATCATCCCGATGGCCCGTACGATGTGCTCTACGTCAGTTCCTACTACCGCGATGACGATCCCAACATTGTGGCGATTGCCCTGGTCCCGCCCGAACACCTGGAAGCCTGGGCCAATTTTGAGCTGCTGTGCAACGAAGCGGTGCGCCGCCCCACCCGCCGCCAGGATGTCTACATCATCGGCGGCACCAACGCCTATTTCAAGCCGACCGTCAACTGGGACGAGGTGATCCTGCCGTCGTCGATCAAAGACGACCTGCGCTCGGATATGGAAGCCTTCTTCAAAGACGGCGTGCCGATCTACCAGGAACTTAACCTGGCCCCGTTCCGCAAGCTGCTGCTAGTGGGTCCGCCCGGCACGGGCAAGACGATGCTGTGCGCGGCGCTCGCCAAGCTGGCGCTCAAAAAGAAACGGGTGGTGGTTTATGTCTCCGGCGCAGACGACGACGGCGCATCGTTCCACAAGATTCACCACGCGCTCAATGTGGTGGCCAACGCGGGCTACCCCGTGCTACTGATTGTCGAGGAGATCGATGTCTACCTGCGCAAAGACGACAAAGCGCGCATTCTGAATGTGCTCGACGGCCTGGAATCCCCCAACAATCCACGCGGCGCGCTGCTGCTGGCTACCACTAATTACCCCGAAGTGATCGACGAGCGAATCGCCAAACGCCCAGGCCGTATGGACCGGATCCTGGTCATCCCGCCCATTCAGGATACCCAACTGGCTCATGCCATGCTCAAGCACTACATGGGGCCGCAGTGGCAGGAATCGCACCAGGCGGTGGTGCCCCAGTTGGTCGAGCAGACCGGGGCGTTCGTGCGCGAGGTGGCGCTGCACGCCCGGATGCTGGCTGCACACAATCATCAGCGCGAGGTGGACCTGAGCACACTCCAGCAGTCCATCGCCAGCCTGACCAACCAGATGAACACCGGCGATGACCTGATGCCGCGCCGCTTCATGGGGTTTGGCGCGCTGGGGGGCAATGGGCAGTCGGCGCGCGTCGAACAGCGTCCCTCACTCGTTGACGAAGAAGAGATCGTGGATTGACCGGGGCATTCAGCGGCTCTGGGTCTATTTTCGCAAAAACCGCCTGCTTCGGCGGTTTTTCTGGTGGTACGGGGCGACGTAATCCCCTCTTTCGGTGTGCTAATACGCCCCAGATGACAATGACCTTTTACACTAGGTCGCGCCGGTAGGATGGCGTAGAATGTGCCTCAAACTACGATACAAGTGCTCTTTAAGAATCGCATATTCAGAGCAGCGCGGACGCACCCCGGATTCTCACCCGGCTAATGCTCGTCATCGGCGGGCAGGTGGCGCTCGATGTGGTTCTTGACGGCAAACACGGCAGCCTCTGCCCGGTTGGAGACTTCCAGCTTGCTCAGGATGTTGCCCACATAGTTACGCACCGTGCCCTCGCCCAGGAATAGCTGGGCCGCGATCTCGCGATTGGTGAGTCCTTCGACCATCAGGGCCAGGATGCGCATTTCCTGCGGCGTGAGTTCGGAGAATGCCGAAGCTTCCTTCACCTGGGCGGCCTGCCGCACTTCTTCTAGCAGGGCCTTGGTCATGGTCGGGTCGATCAGGGCATCGCCACGTCCCACCGTGCGGATGGCATCCACCAGGGCGGTGCTGCCCACGCGCTTGAGCACGTAGCCCACCGCGCCCGCCCGCACGGCATCCATCACCAGCTCATCTTCGGCATACGAGGTCAGCATGATCACCTTGCACTGGGGATGAGCATCGACGATCTGCTCGCAGGCTTCAATGCCCGACAGCCCGCCCGGCATTCGGATGTCCATCACCACGATATCGGGGCGATGTGTGTTGGCCTGCCGCACCGCATCAACGCCGCTCTCGGCTTCGCCCACGACGGCAAAATCGGGCTGCTGCTCCAAGAGCGATTTCAAGCCGGCGCGGACGACGGCATGATCATCAACGATGAGGATGCGCAAGGGGGTCACGGGCTTCTCCGACATGGTGATCAACAGGCAGTCTCTTCTTGGATACAGGGCATTCAGATGCCCGGCCTCCATCACAGTTTGATCGGTCGATTCTTGGGCGGTCGCCAGCTGGTGTGGGCACAGCTTACGGTGCGTGGTCCGTTGGGCCAAGCGCCGCCACGATTATACAGGGACTGGGCACAAATTCCAGTCAAAAGGTGATAGACCTGGTGTCATTCTGCATCTTTATTTTATCAATTTTGTCTGTATTATAACTAAAAATTATCGAATGATCCCGGTTTTCCTGCCGCCCGGTTATACTGCGCGGCAAGAATGGGCGATAACCAGGGTTGCATGGCGATGACTTCATCTTCACAATCACCCCATACCAACGGCGAGAAATGCGCGGCGATGCTGGACGCGCTCAGCCGTGCCGCTGCGACGATCACCAGTGAGCTGAACCTGCCGAAGGTGCTCCAGGCGATCACCGATATTGCCCGCGAGCTGGTCGAAGCGCGCTATGCCGCGCTGGGTGTGCCCGATGAAGACGGCACGCTCAAGACATTTGTCACCTCCGGCATCGACGCCGAGCAGATGGCCGGGATGCACGAGCCGAAAGGAATCGGCTTGCTGGGCGCAATTCTCGAATCGGATGAGCCGATCCGGCTCGATGATCTCACCAAAGACCCGCGCTCATCGGGCTTTGGTGGAGGGCCGCACCCACTCATGCGCCGCTTCCTGGGCGTGCCGATCATCAGTCACGGCCAGCGCCTGGGCAATCTCTACCTGACTGAACCGCTTGACGGTGAGCCGTTCAGCGTGGACGACGAACGGCTGATCGTGCTGCTGGCCAATCACGCAGCGGTGGCGATTGCCAACGCCCGGCTGACCGATCAGCTCCAGGCATTGACGCTCAGCCGCGAGCGCGACCGGATCGGCATGGAACTGCACGACGGCGTGATTCAGTCGGTATACGCAGTGGGCATGAAGCTCGAAATCCTGCGCGGGCAGTTCCCTATGACGCGCGAACAGGAACAGCAGTACCAGAGCATCATGGAAGACCTGAACACCATCATCGACGACATCCGCATGTATATCCGCAACCTGCGCAGCGCCCGCGAGGAACAGATCACCTTCAAGCAGCGGCTGGATAACCTCGCGCGGCACTTCCACGACTTCGCACGGGTGGATGTGGTGGTCGATGTGCCCAGTTCGCTGCGCACTCTCAACGATCGCCAGCGCCATTCGCTGACCCAGATCGTCCGCGAGGCGCTCTCCAATGTGGCGCGCCACGCCCACGCCACCCAGGTGAACGTCAAGGTGCGCGAGGTGGAAAACAATCTGATCCTCACGGTGAAGGATAACGGCGTGGGCTTCGACCCGGACCGCATGAAGGACCCCGAAAGCTACGGCCTGCGCAACATGCAGCAGCGCGCGATCCGGCTGGGCGGCAAGTTCATCATCGAGAGCGAAAAAGGCCAGGGTACCACCCTGACAGTGCGCGTCCCCTTCCGGCCCTAGCGACGGCCCAAACCCGATAGCATACACAAACCGGGCGCAGTTTTCTGCGCCCCTTTTTTCGGTCGGCCCGCCCGTGATCCGGCTGTTGGCCGGGTGCGCTGCGCCGGGCTAGAGGATCCGCCGGACGCGCAGGGCCAGGTGAACGGCCAGCCGCGTTTCGGGATTGTCCAGGTCGATCCCGCTGATTTCTTTGATCCGGTCCATGCGATAGAGCAGCGTATTGCGGTGCACGTGCAGCCGCTTGGCGGTCCGAGTCAGGTTGCCGTGTTCCTCGAAGAATGCTTCGAGCGTGGCGAGGAATTCGTCGTTCTGCGGCGAAGGATCGGTCAGTTCGCCCAGGGTCTCATAATAGAATTTGCTCAGCTCCGGCGAGCCAACCAGCAGCGAGAGCAGCCGGTAGACTCCCATCTCCCAAAAGCCGAGCGGAGCGGTCAGCCGCCACTGGTTCGCCGTGCGGTAGGCGGCCACTGCCTGCTGGAAGCTGGCTCGCCACGCCTGCAGATCGTTGGAGATCTGCCCCATGCCCACCACCACCTGCGCGTGATAGCGCTCGTGGACACGGCCCTGCACCGCCAGCGCCATCTCGCGCGCGACGGTCTCATCGCCCTCAACGAAGACGATCACCTCGCTGCCATAGGGCTGGACCAGCGCACCATAGCCCAGCGCGCCGGCCTGCTCATTGCACAGCGCCTCGATCTGGCGCGCGGTCGGCTGGTTATCGCGCAGGCCGCCAATATACAGCGTGGTGTAATGCTGCTCTGGCTGGTAGCCCAGGCGCGTCAGGCGCAGCAGCGCCTCGTTCTCGCTGATCATGCCGCCCAGGAACTGCTCCAGTACATTGCCCTGGACGCGCTTCTGCGCCTCGCGGATGGCCTTCTCTTTCGCCATTTCCAGCGCACAGACGGCGGCCCCATGCCGCACAAACGCCACATCCAGGTCATCGTGTGGAGCATCGGCCTCGAAGATCACCGAAAGAAAGCCGCGTCCCATCTTGCCCGCCACA
>DAOUFU010000165.1:0-18022 GCA_034429275.1 Anaerolineae bacterium
CCTTCGACTGCAGCGCAGAATGGGCAGTATCGTGGGGCTATCATCACAGCACGCCGCAGAACCGCTTCGCCGTCGATTTCGCCACACTCGAAAGTGACGCGGGCGGCCAGCCGGTCTATGCCGCGCACGGCGGCACACTGGCACTCAAACGCTATGGCTCGACCGATCACATGAGCGATGTGGGCTTCGCCGCGCGCGTCACCGCCGCCGACGGCATCACGGCCACCGTCTATGGCCACCTGGAGCCGCAGGCTACACTGGCCTGGTGGGGCCTGGCACCGGAGAGCCTGCCCGATTTTGAGTGGGTCGAAGTGGGGCCGGTCGCGCAGGGACAGCGTATCGGCACGGTCGGGCGAGCCGGGTACGCCACCGGGCCGCACATTCACTTCGCGCTGTGGTCATGGGATCAAAGCCTGTACCAGCCGGTTCCGATCGGCCCGCTGCGCGAATTCTGGCGAGGGCTGGCGATCCCGGCTGGCCTGCGCAATAATTGCGGCCAGTATACGAATTAACCCAACAGGCACCCGCCTGTTTCTCACCACTGAAAGGATGTTTTTGACGATGGCCCTGTTTGATATGCCCCTGGAGCAACTGCGCGCCTACAAACCGGAACGCGTCGAGCCGTCCGATTTTGATGCGTTCTGGGCGGCAACCCTGCGCGAAGCCCGCTCGCACCCGCTGAATGCGCGCTTTGAGTTGATCGATTCTGGCCTGGTCACCATCGACGTGTATGATGTGACGTTCAACGGCTACGGCGGCCAGCCGGTCAAGGGCTGGCTGCGGCTGCCCCATGGGGCGTCTGGCCCGCTGCCGTGCGTGGTCGAGTTCATCGGCTATGGCGGGGGTCGCGGTTTCCCCTGGGATAACCTGGGCTATGCCAGCGCCGGATTCGCGCACCTGTATATGGATACGCGCGGTCAGGGGTCTACCTGGGTCCGGGGCGACACGCCGGACCTGGGCACCGGCAGCGGCCCTGCCGTGCCCGGCTTTATGACCCAGGGCATTCTCGACCCCACCCTGTACTACTACCGCCGCGTGTTCACCGACGGGGTGCGCGCGGTCGAGGCGGCCCGCAGTCACCCGGCGGTCGATGCGTCGCGCATTGCGCTCACCGGCGGCAGCCAGGGCGGCGGCATCACCATCGCGGTCGCCGGGCTGGTGCCCGATATCGAGATCGCCATGCCCGATGTGCCGTTCCTGTGCGCCTACCGCCGCGCCACCGAGATCACCGACAGCTATCCCTACCAGGAAATCGTGACCTATCTCAAGGTCCACCGCGACCACTATGACACGGTATTCCACACACTGAGCTACTTCGACGGCGTGAACTTCGCGCCCCGCGCCCGCGCCAAGGCGCTGTTCTCTACCGCGCTGATGGACATGACCTGCCCGCCGTCTACCGTCTTCGCCGCGTACAATCACTGGGGCAACGACGACAAGGACATCCGCGTGTACCCATACAACCAGCACGAAGGCGGCGCGTCGATGCACCACGGGGAACGTGTGGCGCTGCTGCACCGCCAGTGGGGATAATCGCTCACCGCGTTCGGGGCCATCGTTGAAGGATGGCCCCGTTTTTTTGTTCTACCCGATCGATACCAGTTCCAGGTCGAAGGTCAACGCCAGGCCCGCCAGCGGATGATTGGCGTCCAGCACCACCTGCTCAGCATCTACCGATTTGATCACCACCGGAAGCTGCTGGCCCTGCGCGTTGGTCACCGCAAGCTGCATCCCGACCTCAGGATGGATGGAGGTCGGGAACTCGGCGCGCTTGACGCTCAGCAGCAGGGAGTCCGAATAATCGCCATAGGCATCGCCCGGCGGGATGACCACGCGCTTAGATTCGCCCACCGTCATGCCCATGACGGCGCGGTCGAAACCGGGAATGACCTGCCCCGTGCCCAGCGTGAATTCCAGCGGCTCGCGCCCGCGCGACGAATCGAACACCGTGCCATCATCCAGCGTGCCGGTGTAGTGAATCCTGACCGTATCGTTCGCTTTTGCCTGAGTCATGCGTCTCGCTTTCGTCTACATTGCCCGCCTTCGCGCGCCAGCATTCGCCCCAGGCGCACATTCACAGGCAATCGATTAATACAGCGAGTATGACAAATCGCGCCACAAACCGCCACTTTTTCGCGCTCTCGCGGGGTTCGCCGCCCAGAGACGCGCCGCCGGGTTCGCCTTCACCGGTAGGTTCGACATATAATGCGGGTGGGCACATCGGCTCATGCACCCGTCCGAAAGAACTGCCATGAACGAGACCAAGACCACTCTGCCCTCACCCCCGCAGACCCTCAGCATGGGGCGCACGCTGCGCGCGCGCTGGCGGCGCTACCTGGTGATCGGCATGAATTCGCTGATCGCCCTGCTGCTGGTCGGCGCAACGCTGATCATCGCCCTGGAGCAGCGCCAGTCGATCATTCGCCTGCACGAATCGACCGCTCGTTTTGCGGGCTTTTCTGCGCAGCGCGCCCAGGACGACCTGCTGACCACGCTGGTAACCGCCGGGCAGACTCTCGATCCGGCCACCGCCACCCAGGATGACCTGGATCGCGTGCTGGCGTTGGAACCGGCCCTGCGCGCGATCAGCCTGCTGGACGCGGCGGGACAGGTCACCGTTCAGACAGCGGTGGATGGCATTGATCCGGGCAGCGCGTGGGGCGATCACCCGGTGCGCCGGTCTGCGCTCGATGGGAAGCCGGTCATCCTGCCCGATGACCGGGCGAACCGGCAGCCGCTGCTGGTGCTGGCCGCCCCAACCGGCACGCCCGGCAGCGTGATCGTCGCGCTGGCCGATCCGCAGACGCTGTGGGGCAGCGCCGTCGCCGCGCCGATGGGCGATCGGGGCTATCTCTACCTGGCGGATGAGGACGGGCGCATCCTGGCCGCGCCGCCCGAAATAACCCGCGATCTCTCGTTCGACCCCGCGCGGCTGGATACCTTCGCGGCGGCGGCACGCGGGAGCCGGGCCACCCGGCTATATCACGGCCTGGATGGGTCGTGGGTGGTCGGGCAGGCCGAGCCGGTGAGCGGCACGCCCTATGTGGTCTTCACCGAGACGCCGCTGCGCGAGTTTGCCTCGGCGGCGGTGCGCGGACTGGCGCTGTGGGCGATGGCCGTCATCCTGGCCTTGATCCTCGGCGAATGGTTGATCCGGCGCATGGTGCGCTCGATCATGGGGCCGCTGGAACGACTTCACCAGGGCGCAAAAGCCGTCAGCCAGGGCGACTATGGCTACCGGGTGCGCGTCGCGCCCAACACCGAGCAAGAACTGGCCGGGCTGGCCCACGCCTTCAACCAGATGGTGCAGCGCCTCCAGCTCAACCAGAAGGAAATTGACTCGTACAAAAACCAGCTAGAGGAAATCATCGAGCTGCGCGCGCGTGAACTCTCGCGCAAGACGCACCGGCTCGAAGTCGCAGCCCAGGTCTCCAGCCAGATCGCCACGCTCCGCGACCCGCGCCAGTTGGTGAGCGAAGTCACCGCGCTGATCGGCCAGCAGTTCGGGCTATATCACGTCTCGGTGCTGCGGGTAGATGGTGAACACGCGCCGGAGATCGACCGGGGCAGCGTGGCAGGCTGGGCCGTGCGCCATGCCGCGCCGGTCTATGTGCCGGATGTCACCCAGGATCAGCGCTACCGGCCCATCCCCGGCTTCCCGGCCAGCCAGAGCGAACTGGCTCTGCCGCTGATCTGCAGCGGGCAAGTGATTGGCGTGCTGAACCTGGAATCCGAGCACCGCGACGCCTTCCAGCCCGACGAGCGCGCCGTGTTCGAAAGCCTGGCCAGCGAGATCGCCAGCGCGCTGTATAACGCCGACGCTTTCGCCAAGCTGGAACAGGCCAACCGCGACCTGGCGCAGGCATCGGTGCAGGCGCGCCAGGCCAATATCCTCAAATCGCGCTTTTTGCTCAATGCGTCGCACAAGCTGCGCGGGCCGCTCAATGCCATCATCGGCTATTCAGAGACGATCCTCAGCGGGATGTATGGCGACCTGCCCGAAGCCCTGCTCGAACAGCAGCGCGGCATTCTCGACAACGGGCGCGTGATGCAGGTGCTGCTCGAAGATATGCTCGACCTGTCCGCCATCGAGAGCGGCCAGCTTCAGCTTGATCTCGCCTGGCTGCCGGTCGTGCCGCTGCTTGAGGAAATCATGAACGCCAGCCGGGCGCTGCACCAGGCCGCGCATCCCGACCACGCGCTGACGCTGCGGCTCGATCTCTCGCACCGGCGCGAGGCGCTGCCGCCGGTCTGGGCCGACCCCGTCCGGCTGCGCTACATGCTGATGAGCCTGATGAGCAGCGCGATCCGGGCCACGACCCAGGGCGAGGTTGTGCTCTCTGCCGATACCACCGCGGACAGCCTGCTGATCCATGTGAGCGACACCGGGCCGGGCATCCTCTCCGAGGAACTGGCCTACCTGTTCGATCCGTTCCAGCAGCCGCGCGGCCTCAGCCCGCAGCAGGAAAGCAGCGGGCGCGAGACCGGCCTGGGACTGGCCATCTCGCGCCTGCTGGCGATGCGTCATGGCGGCGACCTGCGCGTGGAGAGCGTACCCGGCCAGGGCAGCACCTTCACGCTGGTGCTGCCGCTCCGCCCCGAAGGTGCACCCGCTCCCGCCTGAAGACTCCCTGCCCGGTCGCTCACGCCTGGCACGCAGCGATCATCCCTCGCTAGAACATGGTGTTATCGGGATGGCGCGGCAGGCGCGGGATAAAAGCGCTCGTGCGGCGGATGTAATCGGCGTACTGCGGCTTGGTCGTCTTCAGATTTTTCTCCAGCAGGGCCACGCCCGAAACTCGCAGCAGCAGGAAGGTCATGAACAGCGGCCCCAACAACGTCGGCGCGCTGCGCAGCCCGGTGCTGAGCGCGATCAGGCCATAGGCCCACCACTGGGCCGCATCGCCAAAGTAATTCGGGTGGCGGGTGTAGCTCCACACCCCGGCATCGAGCACGTTGCCCCGGTTGCCGGGATGCCGCTTGAAA
Organism: Anaerolineae bacterium; assembly: GCA_034429275.1. Lineage (GTDB taxonomy): Bacteria > Chloroflexota > Anaerolineae > Aggregatilineales > Aggregatilineaceae > DAOUFU01. Next base: position 4,987 of record DAOUFU010000165.1, read on the forward strand.
TGCCGCAAGTGCGCATCGCCCACCGCCTCGAAGAAAAAGCCGATAGTCCACAGCATCGCGCCCAGCACGTCCAGCGCGGTGAGCGCATCGGGCTTGGCGTAGTAGGCGGCGGCCAGCAGCGTCGCGCTGATCAACCACATGATCGTCCCTTGCAGCAGGAACACCTGGAAATAGCTAAACCACCAGTAACGCTCCGGCCCGTACTTCTGGCGGAAGTTCTGGTAACGGTAATCTTCCGGGTGGCCCCAGTTGCGCACCAGGATATAACCCGACAGCCGCAGCCCCCACACGGTCACCAGCGCCGTGATCAAGATGCGCCGCCCCTCAAAGCCATCGCTGAGCAGGGCGTAGAGCCAGACCAGCACCACGAATCCGCCGCCCCAAAAGATATCCACAATGCTGGCATTCTTCAGCCGCACGCTCAGCAGCCAGGCCGCCGTGACATACAACCACACCGCCAGCGCACCTATTCCCCATAGCTCAAAAAAGGTCATAGCCTCCATCCTTTGGGGCATCGCCGAAGTATGCCCCCATGCCAACCCCGGTCATCGGGTCGAAGCGGCGAAACGCGCCGCCATATCCAGCATAGCGTCGCGCCCGGCGTCACCATCAATCACCAAAAAACGCTCGCGCGCGATGAACGCCACCACCCAGGGACCATCGCCGCCACCGTCCGGGTCCACGATGGCGGCATCCACGCCGCCGGTGGACCAGATCTGCGTGCCCGGAGCATATTCCAGCCCGTTGATCGCCAGCCAGTCGCCGATGGTGGCGAAGATGCCCGGCGACTGGGTGATGCGCAGCAGGCGGCCCTCCCCGTTGATGTAGAGCATCTGCGCGACCACGCCCCCCGACGGCGCGTTGAGCGCTACAAAAGACTCGCCCAGTTCGTCAGCGTTCAGGCCGTAGACGCTGTCCAGCTCGAACCCCTCCGGCGCACCGCGCGGTGTGATCGGGCGGAAGGGCAGATCGACCGTGCTGATCTCTTCGCGGATGTTGTACTCCGTCTGGGTGAAGGGGCTGCGCAGCGGCACGTCAGCAGGATCGGTCACCGCCTCGACGCGCGGAGGGCTGAAACTGCGCGCCTGGACACGGCTAGCGCCGCCCACAGGACTGTTCTCACCGGCGGGCTGCACGCTCACGGTATAGCGCGCAGTCGCGCAGCCGGCCTCGTTGGGTGGACGCGTCAGGTTGAGCGCGATCAGGTAGGCATGCTCGTAGCGGCTCAGATCGACCGTCACCCCTTCGCCCACCGGGTACACCTCTGCCGTCGTGCCATTGACCCCGACCACCGTGCCCTCAACCCGGGCATCCGGGCTGGTCACCTGGATGGTATACGTGCCGTCCAACTCCAGGCCCAGGTAATCCATCGCCAGGCGCTGCACGCCATCGGTGGGAGCCAGTTCGCCCGGCGCAGTGATCGCCTCTTGCAGCCGCGCGGTCGGGTAATCGCTGCCGGAGCTAAAGTCGCGCAGCAGCACGGCCAGCGCGAAGGCACGCACCTGGTCTTCGAGCGTGGTACCGCGCGCGCTCAGCACATCGTCAAACGGCTGCCAGCCCGTGCCGTCAGCCATGCGCAGCCACACATCGCGGATGAGGCCCGCGCCGTACCGCTCACTGAGGAACTGGTTGAACACCCACATCCCGTACCAGTGCAGGCCGGATTCGACCCGGTTCACCCCGCCGTAGCGCAGCATACACGTATCCGGCGACTTGAAGACCGCGCCCGCCGAGTCCAGGTTATCTGGCAGATCCGGGTAAACCTGGGTTTCGACCCAGTTGGCGGTCGATTCGTACCACCAGCGCATGGAATGCGTGCCGTTGATGCCGACCTGGAGCAGGTGATTGAATTCGTGCGCGGCAATGATGCGCAGCCAGTCCGCCGGGGGCCAGACTCGCAGGCCCGCCGGGGGTGCGGGATCGATGAAGTCATTTTCGAACACAAGGTAGCCATAGGCGGCTTGAGTCTCGGTGCGCGCCGTGGCGGGGTTATCGCCCACGAACCCGCCATCCGGCGAGACATAACCCGCCACTCCCTTGCTGAACAGCTCCATCAGGTAGACATCTACCCGCGTATCGCCGCCCTCGCCACGATCCGGGATGGGCGCGGGCCAGCCCAGGCGGTCCACCTCGACGCGCCACACCTGCTCGATCACTGCGCCAACTTCGGCCACCCAGTCGGGCGTGCCGTCGCCATCGGAGTCGGCGGCGGGCACGGCGTCGATCCCGCTCAGCGTATAGTGAATCATCACCCGGTCGGTCGAATAGGTGTGTTCCGGCCCGGAAAGCACCGGGCGCGGCTGGGCAGCCAGGGGACTCGCCCCGGCGGGACGAATCAACGCGGCAGCCAATCCCAGCATCAGCAGCAGGCTGCTGGCGCGCCTCATGAGGGCGGCGAGTTTCATGAGGCGTCCTGGGAATCGTTCGCGCCAGGATCGGCGTCCCCAAACAGCCCGCTGTAGCCTGCGTCCCCACCGTGATCGGCCAGGTAGCCGCGCACGTAATCGCCATCCAGCGCCCGGTCGAAGGCGCGGGTCTGCCCGGCTAGCTGCGCCTGGATCGCGTCTTGCAGCAGCGCGCGCTGGGCATCGAGCAGTTTTCGCCGCTCGCGCCCGATCTGCCAGTTCTGCCAGGCATTAGCCAGCGTGGCGGCAGTGCTGGCCGCCGCCTGGAACAATTCGAGCGCCTGTTGAACCTGAGCCAGCCGCATCGATACCCGGCGTCGCGGCGGCCCGGCAGGCAGCGCGAAGGCCGGTTCTGCCGGTCGCGTGATGGGGATACGCACCGGTTCGGTGGGCAGACCGCGCGCCGCCGGTCGCGCGATAGGGATGTTCGCCGGTTCGGCGGGCAGACCGCGCGCCGCAGCATATTGTTCCCAGTGAGCGGCCCCATCATTGAACAGGCCCAGTTCGCGGAACGGCTCGCGCAGGTCGAGCAGGGTGCGCAGGCGAGGGGTCACGGCGTCGCGCGCCAGGGCGATACCTGCGCGCGGATCGCGGGCATAAGTCGATTCGAGCGGGAGCGCGCTCAGGGGAGCAAATGCATAGCGCAGCGTCTCAATGCGAACCCGCACGATCAACCACCCGGCGAGGTCGAGGTCATCGGCGGAAGCGCTCAGCGGGGCCTCAACCTGGTGAAGCGTATACAGGCGAATGAACGGTCGGACAGGCGGCAGACTCCTCGTGGACATAAACCACCATCCTGCGGTCTCTCACAACGTGCTGACTCGATCATATCGCATTTTCGGCGGCAGATGGGGAATTATCCGGTTCGGGCTGTGGTGGGCGAGTGCTGGCACCCGCCCACATCACCCACCCCTCACTATCCACCCACTGCGACGCGCTGCCCGCTGCGTGCCGCCGCGTAGATGGCATCGATCACGCGCATGTTGCCGATGGCATCCTCGCCGGGAAACAGCGGCGGGCGGCGATCGATCAATGCGCGGTTGAAGTCCTCAACGAGCAGTGCATACGAATCGTGCGCGCCCATCGGTTCGGTCTTGACCAGCGTATTATCCGGGTCATAGTACAGAATCCGGCCTTCGCGGTCGGTGCGCAAGCTGTAGGCAACCGGGGCGGCCAGCGTGCCCGCCGTGCCGGTGACCTCGTACCAGCGGCGCAGCGGTTGGTTGAACCCACAGTTGATCACAGCCAGCACATCGCCGGGGAATTCGAGAGTCGCCACCACCGCATCATCCACGCCGCTGGCGGCCCAATGGGCATGGGCGGTCACGCTGAGCGGCTCCGCCCCGGTCATGAAGCGCGCCAGCGCGATCGGGTAGCAGCCCACGTCATAAAGCGCTCCACCGCCGAGCGCCGGGTCCCAGCGCACATCGCCCTCGCGGTCGAGCATGAAACTGAACCCGGCCTGGATCAACCGCAGATCGCCGATCGCGCCTTCGCGTACCAGCGCGCGGATGCGCTGATCCTGTGGGTGGTGCCGCCACTGGAACGCTTCGGCCAGAGTCAGCCCACGGCTGGCGAATGCCTCCACGATGGCTTCGGCTTCGGCAGCATTCAGGCTAATGGGTTTCTCGCACAGTACAGGCTTGCCCGCTTCGGCGGCACGGATCGCCCAGGGCGCGTGCAGCTTATTCGGCAGCGCGATATACACCGCATCCACTGAAGGGTCAGCCAACAGTTCATCGTAGCTGCCGTAACTGTGAGGGATGCCGTGCTGGTCGGCGAATGCGCGGGCGCGGTCGGCGTCGCGGCTGGCAACCGCGTAAGCCGTGCCGCTGGCCGCGGCGCGCATCGCGGGCAGAATCGAGGTTGCCGTGTGGCGGGCCGTGCCGAGCAGCCCCCAGCGAATAGCAGTCATAGTGTTCACTCCTCCAAAAAGCTGTGAGATACAAACAAGCAGCATTCACCCAAGATGTTAGCACAATCGGGCGAGCCGCCGATTCTTTTCAGTTTTTGGCGAGGATGGTTTATAATAAAAGCAAGAGAGTAAACCGTTTTACCCCGCCCAAACGGCCTTTGCTGTGCCCTCAAGCGGTGCTGTAGTGCCTATCCGGCAGGAATCTCTATGGCCAAAGTGACGATTGACGACATCGCCCAAAAAGCTGGCGTCTCCAAGACCTCAGTATCCTTCGCCTTCAACAACCCGGATCGTCTTTCGGAAGCCACCCTGCGCCGCATTCTGGACGTAGCCGAGGAACTGGGCTACAGCCCCGATCCGCTGGCCAGCAACCTGAAGACCCGGCGCACCGGCTGCATTGGCGTGCTCGTGCCGCAGACCATCCCGCTCATCGCGCGCAACCCGCACATGTTCGAGTTCATCGAAGGGCTGGGGCACACCTGCCACGAGACCGGATACTCGCTGATGCTGGTGCCGCCGCTCAAGGGCAGCGTGCGCCGGGCGATTGTGCGCGCGGCAGTGGACGGCTTCGTGACGCTGGGCCTGGAACCGTATGGCAAAACCATGACCGTGCTGTTTCAGCGCGGAGTGCCGTTCGTGATGGCCGACAGTGAGCCGGTCGAGAACATCTCGTGCGTCAACGTCGATAACGAATCGGGCGCGTATGCCGCCATGCGCTACATTCTCGAACGCGGTCACCGCCAGATCGCCCTGTTGGGCATTCTGTCGCCGCACGGCGGGCGCTACCAGCGCTACACCGGCACGCTCAAGCAGCGAATGACCGGCTATCTGCGCGCTCTGGAAGAATTCGATCTGTCGATTGATGATGAATATGTCCGCCTGATCGAGTGCCAGGTCGATGCCGAGACCGGCGCGCAGACCTTCGAGGCGATCTGGCACGGTTCCCACCCCCGGCCAACCGCCATTGTCGCCATGGCCGACATCCTGGCCCTGGGCGCAATGCGAGCCGCCCGGCGGCTGGGCCTGCGCATCCCCGATGATGTGTCATTCGTGGGCTATGACGGCATTGCCAGCGATCAGTTTATTGATCCGCCGCTGACCACCATCCAGCAGCCCACGCTGCAAAAGGGCGAAATGGTGGCGCGTTTTTTGATCGACCTGGTGAACAATCGCCATCACGAGGTGCGCCACGTCGATCTGCCGGTCAGCCTGCTGGAAGGGGCTTCGGTGCGCGATCTTCGCTGACCGGCCCGGCGGGCGCGCTCAGCGCAGCAGGGCCAGCGCCACGCCCAGCATCGCCGCCAGGATGCCCATCAGCCAGTAGCGCTGCACCACCTGGGTTTCGCTCCATCCGGCCAGCTCAAAATGGTGGTGGATGGGGGCCATGCGGAACAGGCGATGACCGCCCGTGAAGCGGAAATAGAGGACCTGCAGAATGACGCTGATCAGCGTCATGACGGGGATAAACGCCACGATGGGCAGCAGCAGCCACTGGCCGGTCATCAGCGCCACCGTCCCCAGTGCCGCCCCCAACGCCAGCGACCCGACATCGCCCATGAACAACTGGGCCGGGTGCGCGTTGTACCACAAGAAGCCAAAGCACGAGCCAACGATGATGAAGCAGAACTGCACCAGGAAGGTCTGGCCCTGCAAGTGCGCGATCACGCCGTAAGCCGCGAATGAGCTGGCCGTGATCAACCCGGCCAGGCCGTCCAGCCCGTCGGTGATGTTGACCGCGTTGCTGGCTCCCACAATAATGAACATGGCGAAGGGAATCCACACCCACACCGGCATCTCAAGGAATTCCTCGAACAAGGGGATGTAAACCCCGTTGGCGTTCTGGAATCCGCCGCCTGCCAGCGCCATCACCAGCGCGGCGACCCCGGCCAGCACCACCTGCCCGGTGAACTTGGCCCGCGCGCTGATGCCCTCGCCGCGCTCGCGCGTGCCGCGAATGCCCTCCAGGTCATCAATCGCGCCCAGCAGCCCAAAACTGATCATCACAAACAGCGGCAGCAGAATGCTCGACCCGGTCACGTCGCGTTGGACAATGCGCGCCATGTTCAGCCCCAGGGTGATCAGAATGACCGGGACCAGGATCAGCACGCCGCCCATCGTTGGCGTCCCCACCTTGACCAGGTGACTCTGCGGGCCGCTCTCGCGAATCTGCTTGCCGATCTTGAGCCGCCGCAGAATCTCGATGAACGGACCGCCCCAGATGGCGGTGAGCAAAAACGTGATCGCGCCCAGCGTGAGCGCAAATGGCAGTTCAGGAGTCATAACGTCGCTGTCATAGGGGCCAGGTGTGCCGCGCCCGGCTGAAAGTGAGCACCGGTTTGTACTGGCCAGCGATTGTACGCCAGATTATGCCATCTGCCCAAAACGCCCCGCTGAACCTCAGAACCTCCGCAGATCAGCAGCATCATCTCGACGAGTAGCACTAGCCCTGTAGTACCCCCCTGCGCCGCTACCCGACTACCCGCCGTGTGTGGTATGCTTTTGGACAGCGCACCACGCCCGGCGCTGGATCGGCGGGCCGGGTGCAGGTGAGCACTGCGCACACAAGGGACAAACGCCATGCCAACGCTGTATTCGTGGAACGTCAACGGCATCCGCGCCGCACAGGGCAAGGGGTTCCTCGACTGGCTGCACACGGTCCAGCCGGATATGCTGTGCATCCAGGAAACCAAAGCCCACCCCGACCAGCTTGAGGACGCGCTGCGCAGCCCGGCGGGCTACCATACCTACTGGGCATGGTCCACCGCGCGCAAGGGCTACAGCGGGGTGGCGCTCTTCAGCCGCACCGAACCACGCAGCGTGCAGATCGGTCTGGGCATCGAAGAATACGACGCAGAGGGCCGCACCATCATCGCGGACTATGGCGATTTTGTGCTGATCGGCGCATACTTCCCTAACGGGGGTCAGGACAACGGGCGCGTGCCGTTCAAAATGGCTTACAAAGCCGCCTTTCTCGCATACACCGAACGGCTGCGCGCCGAGGGCCGCGCCGTGATCTTCTGCGGCGATGTCAACACCGACCACCGGCCCATCGACCTGGCGCGCCCGGATGAAAACCAGACGGTTACCGGGTTCCTGCCCGAAGAACGCGCATGGATCGACGAAGTCGTTGCCAAAGGGTATATTGACACCTGGCGCGATCTTCACCCGGAAACGACCGGTGGTTATACGTACTGGACCTATTGGGGCCGCACACGCGAGCGGAACATCGGCTGGCGCATCGACTATTTCTTCATCACGCCGGATCTTCGCCCTCGCGTGATCGATGCGGCTATCCATGCCGACGTGATGGGATCGGACCACTGCCCGATCAGCCTGACCCTGGCCTGAGCCGGGCACCGGGGCACGGATGCACAAGAGCACCTGCCCGCAGACCGTTATTGCAGCACATGAGGGGATGAGAGCGTATGGCAAACGAGCTGCAAGATCAACTGAAAGCCGCGATTGAGCTTGCCCAGCAGGGGCAGCGCGATGCCGCGCGCGGGCTGCTGCTGCGCGTGGTGGAGAGCGATCCGCAGCAGGAACTGGCCTGGATGTGGCTGGCAGTGGTCTCCACCGACCGGGACGAGCGGCTGAAATACCTGGAACGCACGCTGGCCATTAACCCCACCAACGAGCGAGCGCTCAGCGCCTATACCAAACTCACGGGGCGCATCTACGAACCGGGCGCGGCTGCGGCGGCCCCGGCCCGCCCTGCGGCCCCACCGCGCGCCGAACAGCCCGCGCGTGTCGATTGGACCGATACGCTCGAAACCCGGCGTTCACCGCTGATTACGCTGGCCATTCTGGCGGTGACGATCCTGGTGCTGGCTGGCGGCGGCTATTATTTCGCCTCCCAACTGCGCAACGAAGATGACGAGCCGGATGCCACCGCAACGCTTGACCCCATCCAGCAGGCCACACTCAATGCCACGCTGGGCACGCCGGATAGCACACCCACCCTTCGCTTCAGCCTGACGCCCTCGCTGACTCCGTTGCCCACCGTCACGCCCGGCCCGTCACCCACCTCGATCTGGAGCAGTCCGCCCCCCACCTGGACGTCCGTGCCAACGGCCACGCCCGTTCCCACACTGACGCCGCTGCCCAGCTTTACGCCGCTGCCCACCGCGACCGCCACCATCCCGGTTACCTATGTCAGCCCGACTCCTCGCCCCACCAGGGAAGGAACCGCTGCCAGCCCGGTCACCGCGACGCCCAGCCTTGGCCAGGAACCCACAGCCCCAGCGACTCCAGGATAACCGGCGACACCGACATGGCACGCTTTGGGGGTATTTTGAGCGTGACACGGGGAAACTGGCGCGGTGGAAAATTTGTGCAATAATGCAGGCGTAGTGAGGGAAAGAGCGCCTTGATGGATGTGCTACGCGAGCGCTTGTGCAAATCTTCGCGTGCCGTGCTACAATTATCGCTGGGGTAAGCTGCTGCGTTCGGCCAGAGCGTTTTGGTCTGCGGGAAGAACTTTCACTTGTTAGGCTAGGGCGCTTGCGTTGTAGCGAAGCGGCTTTATACTAAGGGTGGAATGAGCGAACATCAGGCGAAAACGCCAGGCTCGTTCCAGGTGGGGCGCTCCCTGAGCGCCATGAGGCAGGGCGCAAGCCTCTGGATCGGTGGGGCACGCTCAAAAGCCCCGCAGTTTTTGGGATGCGCCGTCTGATTATTGGGTTGATAGACTATCAGAAGGAGTTAGTGCCGTGCCTATCGAATTCTATGATGTCAAAATTCGTCAGAAGGTGAAGATCGCCGACAAGGACGTCAAGAAGACGACCTTCACCACCAAGAACGGGCAGGTGCGCTATGGCCTGCGTGCCAAGACCGCCGATGGCCGTAACCTGACCAAGTTCGTCAGCAAGGCCGACTGGGAAAAGCTGAAGGTTCCCGAAGTCTAAGATTGTGCCGTTCAAGGCAGCCAAAAACCCGCACTTACCCCAGTGCGGGTTTTTGTTTCCGCCGCGCCGCACCCGCGCAGGTTCCGTGTTTGCCCATGACGCGCTATAATTGAACCACCGCCTGAAGCCTGACAAGAGATCAGCACGGCGCAAAAGGAGTTAATCATCAACATGGATGTCTTATGTATAGGCGAAGCCTTAATTGATTTTGTTTCTCGCGAACGCGGCCAGACGCTGATCACGGCGACCCAGTACACGGCGGCGACGGGTGGTGCGCCCGCAAACGTGGCGGCAGGGCTGGCCAAACTGGGCCGCAGCGCGACCTTGATCGCCACGGTGGGCAGCGACGCCTTTGGGCGCAAGATCGCCCACGACCTGCAAGCCCTGGGCGTGGACTGCCGCTTGCGGGTGGACCCAGATCACTTCACTACGCTGGCGTTTGTCATGCTCGGCGCAGGCGGGGACCGCGATTTTCAGTTCAGCTCCGGCGCGCACGATGCCCTGCTGCCCGAACAGGTCGATTCGGCGGATGTTCAGGCGGCGCGGGTGCTGCACTACGGCTCGATCAGCTTCCGCGCCGAGCCGGGCCGCTCGGCCACGCTCAAGGCGCTGGACCTGGCCAAAGCTCATGGCGTGCTGTGCTCGTGCGATCCCAACTGGCGGCCCTTCCTGTGGAAATCGGCAGAGGCCGGGCGCGCGGCCATGCTCGAAGCGGTGGCATATGCCGACATTCTGAAGATCAGCGACGCCGACCTGGAATTCGCCGTGCCCGGCATCGAAGACCGGTATGAAGAGGGGTTGGAAGCCATGGGCTTCCGGGGGCGGCTGGCCGCCGTCACATTGGGGCGCGAGGGTACCTGGTACAAGGCCGGGCAGCGCACCGGGCAGGTTCCTACCCCGGCGGTGAAGGTCGTCGAGACAACCGGCGCGGGCGATGGCTTCCTGGCGGCGCTGCTGGATGGCCTGCTGGCCGTCGATCTTGATGTGGATGCGTTGAGCAGCGAGGCGCTGCGCAACCTGATGCTGCGGGCGTGTGCGGCGGGCGCGCTCACCGCCACCGGCTACGGCGCGATCCCGTCGCTGCCGGATTCGGCCAGCATCGACTCGCTGCTGCGGATGATGGCGATGGCGGGCGGCGGGTCTTCCTCCGCATGATTCTCACCTATCGAACGCACACACCGGGCCGCTCGCCAGAAGTCGTACTTCCGGGCGGCCCTATACGTTCGACACCGGCGCACCCTGGCGGCGCGCTTGCTTCAGGCGGCGATCATGGCGGAAGGCGTTGATCGCCAGCACCAGGCCCACCAGGATCACCACCGCCCCGATCAAAAACGTCGTCTGAATCCCCTCCACAACCGCCCAGGGCGGCCCATCGGAGGCGTCCTGCCCGGCGCTGAGCGTGGTCACGGTCAGCACCCGGCTGGCGAAGATGGCCCCCATCAGCGGGATACCGGTCGTCTGGCCAAAGGTCCGCGAGAGCGCCAGCAGGCCCGACACCACACCCAGCCTGTCGCGCGGGGCCAGCCCCATGATCGCGCTGTTGTTCGGCGACTGGAACAGCCCGGCCCCCAGGCCAAACGGCAGCAGCCGCACGATGTAGCCCAGCGTCGAGGTGTCTTCGCTCAGCGTGGACGCGCTCAGGCAGCCGATCATCACGATGACCAGGCCCAGCACGGCGATCCCCCGTGACCCATAGCGATCCGAGAGTGACCCCGCGACCGGGGCCGTCAGGCCGAGCGCGAGGGGAACCACCGTCAGAAACAGGCCGACCTGCTGCGGCTCGAACCCCTTGACGCGCTCCAGGTAGAACGGCAGCACAAACATCCCGGCGAATACCACAAATACCAGGAAGCCGGTCAGCAGGCTGGTGCTGAACAGCGGATCGCGGAACAGGCGCAGGTCGATCATCGGCTGGTTGATGCGCGCCTCGACCACCAGGAAGATCGCCAACCCGGCCAGCGCACCGATCAGCAGCCCGATGATGCGCAGGTCGAGCCAACCGGTATCCGGTCCAAACGTCAGGCCGAGCGCCAGCGCCAGCAGCGTCAGGAACAGGATCAGCGCGCCGGCAAAATCGAACCGCTGGCCGCCCGGAGGCCGAAGATCGGGCACGTAGCGCCGGACCAGAGTCAGCCCCACCACGCCCACCGGAAGGTTGACCAGAAAGATCGCGTGCCACCCGGCGAGTCCGATCAGCAGGCCGCCAAGAGTCGGCCCGACGCTGATACCCACCGAGACCACCGTGCCCAATATGCCCAACGCGCGCCCTCGCTCGCCGGGCGGAAAGGATTCGGTGACGATGGCGAAGCCCAACGCCTGGATCATGACTGCGCCAATCGCTTGCAGCACGCGGAAGGCGATCAGCCAGCCAACGGAGGGCGACAGGCCGCACAGCACCGATCCCACCGTGAAGATCGCCATGCCGCCCATATAGATGCGCTTTTTGCCGATCATGTCGCCGAGCCGGGCCACGCCCAGCATCAGCGAGGTGATCACCAGCAGGTAGGCAACCACCACCCACTGCACGGTCGAAAACCGCGTATCGAGCGACTCTTTCAGGGTGGGCAGGGCCACATTGACGATACTGCCATCGATGGTGGACAGAAAGACGCCCATCGCCACGCAGAGCATGATGTACCATTTCTGGCTGTAATCCGGGGACGATGTCTGTGCTGGGGGGCGATGACTCATGAGGACCTCGTGGGAACGGCGATAGATTGTGTCCAACTGGCTCTGGTCAAGTATAGCGTGTCTTTATACAATGAGGGGATACAGGCGCATTCCAGGTGTAAGAAGGGCTATGAAAATTCACTACACGCTAGACGACAGCGCGGCACGACTGCCGCTTGCCATCCGCAGCGCTGATGGGTTGTGGGACCGTGCCGCCGACCTGCGCACCGCACCGGGCGTTCACCTGGTCGAACTGACCACACAGCACATGCTCAATACCGGCCTGTCATTGGTGGACGAGATTGAAAACTACTTCGCAAAGGGCGGCCCCAGCGAATCCGATCCTTACGCGCTGGCCACCTGTTATGAGAACCGGCAGGCGCTCGAAGACCTGCTGCGCGATCTGCGCGAGGTGCAGGGGAACCTGGTCGCATTGGGCGAGGTTGAGGCGCTGTTCCCGGCATCGGTCGAGCGCGATCTGCACTTCACGCTGGCACTGACGGTGGTCGGCTACCCGGCATTCGGCTACGTGCGCACCTACAACGACTCCGAGGGCGAGGAATATCACGGCATGGTGGTGAACCTGGCCCAGGCGCGCCCGCATCTGGAACAACACCTCGACCGGTTCTCGCTGGGTGCGCTGGTAGATGCCATCCGCTACAGTTTCTTCAACCACGAGGGCTTCCTGCTGGCCTACCAGGCATACACCGAAACCATTCGCCGCCGCCCGGAATGGCTGGCCGACCAGATCAAGGATATGTTGCTGAGCCGGGGAATTGCGTGGTATCTCGGCACGGCGTACATCGACGGTCCGGCAGGGGCGCGGTCGGGCGCCGCTCTCACCCCCGACGAGGTCACGTCCCTGATCACCGAGTGGGGCACGCTGCTGGGCACGACACGCAAGCGCAAAGCCACCGAGGAAGCCGTCACCGACTGGCTGCACGGCCCCGACGTGCCGCTCACTCGCGAGGCGCACATCGACCGGCTGGGTTGCCACATGGCCCATACCATCGCCCAAATGCGCGGAATCGCCGGCCTGCGCGAAGTCATCGAGCGTGGTCCGGACCGCTTTATCACAATGTACAACATCCTCAGCGGACGCAGTATGCAGGTATAGAACATGAAGCAAAGGGGCGGGTTTG
>DAOUFU010000166.1:0-10944 GCA_034429275.1 Anaerolineae bacterium
GCCATCCATGTGGGCACCAACCCCGATAAAGTGGCTTCGGTCAAGGCCAAGTGGCAGGAACGCATCGGCGAAGGCGAGCTGGTCATCCTGGATTCGCCCTTCCGCCTGCTCTCCGAGCCAATCCGCGAATATATCCAGGCCATCCTCGACGAAAACCCGAACACCTTCGTGCACGTCATCATGGGCCACCTGGTGATGGACACCTATTGGGAACAGGCCCTGCACCAGAACACCGCCTTCATCTTCAACCTGGTGCTCAGCCGCATGGATCGCGTGGTGATGACCAGCGTGCCCTACCAGATTCATCGCGAAGACGCTAAAACCTAGCTGAGGTTGTTCCGGTATTTCTCACCCTTCCGGTGCGCGCAACTGCTGCACGCGCCGGAAGGTCAATCCTACAGCAGGAATTCATGAATCTGTACCTGGATGCCATCATCGATCACGGGCAGCACCCGCGTCACTTCGCCGATCCTCTCTCGCCCGCCGACATCGACTACCGCGCCGATAACCCCTTCTGTGGCGACTGGCTGCGCCTCACCGCGCGGCTGAATGACGAGCAGCGCATCACCGCCATCGCCTGGCAGGGGGAAGGCTGCACCATCTGCCTGGCATCGGCCTCGATGCTCGGCGAAAAGCTGCTCGGACGCACCCTCGACGACCTGCGCAGCTTGAGCAAAAGCGACATTCTGGCTATGCTTGGCATCGAACTGAGCCAGACGCGTCTCAAATGCGCCCTGCTGTCGCTCCAGGTTTTCATGGGCGGCGCGTATGGCCTGACCCACTGGACCGGTTCCACCGAGCCGCCGAATACCCCATCACAGGGAGCGGAACCCGCATGATTATGCCCGAATTCACCATCCCCGTTACCGAAAGTCTTCGCGCCGCGCTCACCCTGGCCGAAGATGAGGCGGCGCGTCGCCACAGTGCGTTCCTCGATGTCGAGCACCTGGCGCTCGGCGCGCTCAGCCATCCCGGCGGCGCAGCCCGCGCCATGTGCGAATCGAACGGGGTCAACGTGCAAGCCGTCTATGACCGCATCGCCGCCCAGGTGGGCATCGAGCGCTCCGCACCCGTCAAGCCCAAAGGCATGAGCCGGGTAGCCAAACTGGTGCTCGAACGCGCTGTCTCCGAGGCGCGCAGTCTCGGCCATGGCGCGGTCACCGACGGTCACCTGCTGCTGGCCCTGCTGTGCGAGCGCGACGGCATCGTGCACGATGCGTTCGCCGCCACCCCCTTGACCGAATACGGCGCGCGTGTCTATTTACGCGACCGCCTGCCCGCCTCCGAGCGCGGCGGCGGCGCGCGTCCCGGACCGGGTCGCCCGCTGGCCGGAGGTGCGAGCTACCACCCCTCATTGCTCGACCGGGCGCGCGCCTTGCTGGGCATCGGGCGCAAATCGACGGTAGACAAGCGCCCCAATCGCCGGGGCCGCCCCGTGATCGTGGTTGATCCCAACCAGCCGCGCACCGCGCGTCCTGCCGCCGCGGGCTCCAGCCGCCTGCCGATGATCATCGGCATCGTGCTCGCCATCATCGCGCTGATGGTCGCCTTCCTGCCGCCGGAGACCGTCTTCACCTTTGTGTTTGTCTTCGTCGGTTGGATCTTCTCGGTCACCCTGCACGAATTCGGACACGCCCTGGTCGCCTATTGGGGCGGCGACTACACGGTGAAAGACAAGGGGTACCTGTCGTTTAACCCGCTCAAATACACGCACCCCATGCTCAGCATCGCCATGCCGCTGATCTTCCTGGTGCTGGGCGGCATCGGCCTGCCCGGCGGCGCGGTCTACATTGAACGCCACCGCCTCAAGAACCAGTGGTGGGGCGCGGCGGTCTCCGCCGCCGGACCCGCCGCCAATCTCTTGTTCGCCATCTTGCTGGCGCTGCCGTTCGCCGTCGGCCTGGTCGATGTGAACACCGTGCGCGATAACCTGGTGTTCGCCCTCAACCGCAACTATTTCATGGACCGCGCCCCTGGCCTCACCGAAGACCAGGTGCGCGTGCGGCTGGGCAT
The DNA here is from genome assembly GCA_034429275.1 of Anaerolineae bacterium. GTDB lineage: Bacteria > Chloroflexota > Anaerolineae > Aggregatilineales > Aggregatilineaceae > DAOUFU01. The sequence goes on from DAOUFU010000166.1 coordinate 2,014, forward strand.
CGAAGACAGCAACTCGATCTGGGACAACGAGATGATCTGGTCAGCGGTGGCCCTGCTGGCGATGCTGCAAATCTCCGCCGTCGTGCTCAACCTGCTGCCGATCCCGCCGCTCGATGGCTCCGGCATCATCGAGCCGTTTCTCGATCCCCAGACGCGCTACCAGTATATGCAGCTTGCCCGCTATGGCCTGCTGATCGTGTTCATCCTGTTTTGGTATGTGGACCCGATCAACAACGCGTTTTGGAACCTGGTGTTCGACATCACCAAGGCGCTCGGTGTGCCGCCCAATGTCGCCAACGCCGCCCTGATCGAGCGCTTCTTGTTCTGGCGGAATTGATACCATCTCTGCTCAGGAGGCTCTCATGGCTCGCTTTGTGACCCTCGTCCCCGCCGATGAACTGCCGCCCGGTGCGCGCGAGGTCTTCGAGGTCGAAGGACTGTATATCGCCGTCTTCAACGTCGATGGCACCGTCTACGCCGTCGAAGACGTCTGCACCCACGACGACGGCCCGCTCGCCGATGGTGAGCTGTACGGCTTCGAGATCGAGTGCCCGCGGCACGGCGCGCGGTTTGATATTCGCAGCGGCAAGGTGACGCGGATGCCCGCCGTCCTGCCGGTGCGCTGGTTCCCGGCCCGCATCGAGGATGGCCAGGTCCAGGTGGACCTCGGCGACTGAACGAAAGGACCGGCCCCACCATGCCCATCCTCTTCCGCTACGATCCCGCCCTGGTCGAGCGCTTCCCGACCATTCATGCCGCCGTGATCCTGGCACGCGATCTGCGCAACGGCCCCACCTCGCCCGCCCTCGCCCAACTCTACGCCGCCGAGCAGGCCGCCGTCAAAGCGCGCCTGGGCGATTCCGCCCTCGGCGATGTGGAGACGTTTGTCGCCTGGCGGCGCGTCTTTAGTGGCTTTGGAGTCGCCCCCACCAAATATCGCAGCGCTGCCGAGGCCCTGGCCCGCCGCCTGACGCACAAGGGCGACGTGCCGCCGCTCAATCACCTGGTCGACCTCGGCAACCTGATCAGCCTGCGCTACGGGTTGCCGGTCGCCGTCTTTGATCGCCGCGCCCACACCGGGACCGTCACCGTGCGTTTCGCCACCGGCACCGAGCGCTTCACCGACCTGGGCACCGACGAAGTCCAATATCCCGACCCCGGCGAAGTGATCTTCGTGGACGATACCGGGCTGGTTTGCGCCCGACGCTGGTGCTGGCGTCAGAGTGCACAAAGCGCCGCACGCGAAGATACCCAGGCCGCGCTCATCACCATCGAGGCGCACCACGCCTCTGCCCAGGCCGACATCGCCGCCGCCCTCGCCGATACGCTCGCCCTGCTGCGCGACCACGTGCCCGGCGTCCGCTGCGAGTCCGCGCTGCTCTCTGCCGCCCAGCCAGAATTTTCCACCGCCGACGCCTGACCGACTGGAAAAACACAACCCGGCGCACTATGGCCGGGTTGTGTGTCTGTTTCCCGTTTCTGACTGCCGCGTCCGAAAGATCGGCGCTATTCCTGCCCCACCACCGGCAGAATCTCGGTGTCGCCTTCGATCACCGCCATCAGGTTGCCGTACAACCATGCCGATGTGCCCGAATCCGGGCGCGTGATGCGGAACCAGGTGCCGTCCGCGTTTTTCGCTTCCAGGTAGACGATTTCCCCATTGAGGATCGTATCCACGATCTCGGCGGTGGTCGAAGCGCCCGCCCGCAGGTTGGCCGAAGCCGACGACGTCTGCACCCGCCCGATCACCGGCAGCACCGTCGCAATATCCGCCCGCTCCGTCTCCACCTTCTCCCAGCCGGTCAACCGCTCGCTGACGTTCAGGGTATTGGTCAGATTCTGCTGGCGGCCCGTGCTCAAATCCTGCCGCACGATGTCCCACGCCACCACGTTCACCAGGTCGTCGGTGTCGCGCATATAGGCGATCTGGCGCTGATCCGGGCTGAACATCGGCTCGCGCTCGATCACCGAGGGCGTCAGCGTGACATTCCGCGCCTCAGCCTGGTCGCAGCCGCCGCCCGCATACACACACGCCGCCGGCATGACGAAGACGTCCGCCTCGCCCGAAACCTGCAAATCGGTCGCAAACGCGATCCACTGCCCGTCAGGACTCCAGTTAGGCGTCAGGCCCACCGCCACCGGGATTTCCGTGCCGCTGTCCGTATCCAGCACGCGCACTTCCCAGCGCAGATCGTTCGGCTCGATGATGTAGCGGTTATACAACAGGTAACGCCCGGTCGGGTCGAAGGTCGCGCGGCCCAGGTCGCTCTCGAAGCGCGCCAGCGGGGCCGCCTCCCCTGTTGCCAGGTCGAACAGGTACGCCCCATACAGGTCATCTTCGCGGTTGGAGTAGATCACCACCTTGCTCCCGTCAGGATACCAGTCACCCGCGTAGTCCTGGTACGGCCCCTCGTTGACCACCAGCGGGCCGCTCAACCCCGACTGCATATCCAGCACCGAGACCACCGCCGTCCGGTTAGGATCGGGCAGCCCATCCGAGCCGAGCGCGTGCCAGTCCGTCGGCGAGAAACCGCCGCATATCCGCGTATACAGCACCCGTGTCCCGTCCGGACTCCACTTGCCATCGCGCAGCCAGCAGTTTGCCGTCTCTTCGCGCAGCAGATAGACCTGCTCGCTGCCATCGGCCAACATGGTATACAGCCCGGCATCGTCGCCCACGATCAACCGGCCCGGCGGAACCGGCGTGAGCGGCCCACCTTGCGCATGGGCGCTCCCGGCAGCCAGCGCCATCACCACCAGAATCAGTAGCATGGCCATGCCTGTCTTTGACCTCATCATGCTCACTCCCTTTCACACGCGCGCCGACCGGCGACCTAATGATCCGCGATGAGTTCCGAGTTCGCTAGTGTTAGTTATTGCCCGTTGCGCGGCGAATGTCAAGTTGAAGACGAGGTGCGAGTGCATTCCAGATTGGGGGCGAGTTTGCGAGGGCTTCGCCCCCGTAAGATATTTTGACAAGGTGAGCAGATTGGGGGTGAGGCCAGGCAGCGCCCCGCGACCTCATGCCCCGAAAATGGAATATACCCTTCGCCTTCTTAGTGGAAAAATTTCATCACTTTTTCACACATTGCTTTGACAGAAACTCATTATAATCGAAATCGAGATCCATCTTGAGAACCGCTGCTCATATAACCAACCTCAAATAACCAAGTGGAGAAAACCTGATGACTTCAAAGCGTTTTCTGGCGAGTTTGATTGTGCTTGCACTGGCTGGTCTGGCAGTTTCGGTCCCCGCAGTCTTTGCCGCTGCGACAGCGCAGGGAGTCGCGCTCTCATCCTACTCAGATTGTACGGTAGCAGGTTTGGATCTCACGCTGACCACGGTCAACGCATCGCGCGAGTACGGTCTGGCCACCGATGAGGGGGGAAACACGATCCTTGAGTTCGAAGACTCCACCGGCCTAAGCAATTTCTCCGGCACCTTTCTCGGTTATCATTTCCCATTCTCCGCTCAACCCGATGGCACGATTATCACATTGTACGCATACGTTGGCGAGACTCCCCCCTCGCCTGCCGACACGGCACAATTCTATTTGCGGTACCGCTGCAGCAGCGAAGGCGAGCAGCAGGTTCTTGATAGCTGCTATGGCCCCTATGGCACATGCTGGGGAGGCACTGCCCCGGCAGCAGCCGAACCGGTTCCCGGCTGCGACATTTCGGTCTACGTTCCTCCCCAGGCCGTCATGGGACGGTTTGTCGCCGAGACACCTGCCTATTGGGCACCCGGCAAACTCACCTCTCCGCTGGTGACCATCGCCGAGGGCAAGACTTATCTTGTGGTGGGCCAGGACGCAACCGGCGAGTATCGCAAAGTCTTGCTCCAGTGCACCTATGTCTGGGTCCCGGCCAACACCGTCGGCCCCAACCCGGATGCCGTGTGGAATAATCAACCGCTACCAACCACTGTCGTCGAATAGGCCCGACTTTGTGCGGCCCATCGGCACATAGCTTCGGGTAAGTTGTAAGTAGTCCCTTGCAGTTCGTAAGCCATGGACTCGCGAGAGTCCGGCCTCACCCCCGCCCCCGTCTGCCCCCTCAAGCCGAAAGCATTCGGAGAGGGGGCGAAGCGGCCCGGTTTTGGGCCGCGCGGGGGTGAGGCCAGCCCGTCGCCCTCCCCTATCCGAATCAAATTGCCAAAACCCATCAGGCCCAGCCGAAACTCGTTTGCCCCGCCCGCCGACTCGCCGTTGACGCCGGGGGCAGAATCCGGTATTGTTGTGCGGGCAAATGACCGGGCGGGATAACACCCATCACCCATCTTTTGTGTGTTTGCTCACTGTAAACCCGCGCCGCACTGCGGCAAAAAAGCGAAGGTTGTGCCGGGACCATAGTTCCGTATACACCTCAGCAAAACGCACCGCACGAGGAGCGTAAGCGCGGCACTGCCGCACCCGTGAGGTTGAGCGCCAACCGTCACGATGTCTGTTCACCCTTTGAGCATTTCTAGGAGAATTGTGCATGGCGAAAAAGTGGGTATACGCATTTGAAGAAGGTGACGCCACGATGCGTAACCTGCTGGGCGGCAAGGGCTGCAACCTGGCCGAGATGACCCGCATCGGCATCCCGGTCCCGCCTGGCTTCACGGTCACCACCGAAGCATGTATTGAGTACATGCATACTGGGAAATTCCCCGAAGGCATGTGGGACCAGGTCGTCGAATTCATGCACGACCTCAACAAGAAAACCGGCAAAGTCTTCGGTGACGATTCCAACCCCCTGCTCGTGTCGATCCGTTCCGGCGCGCGCGAATCCATGCCCGGCATGATGGATACCATCCTCAATGTCGGCCTGACTCCCGGTGCGGTTCAGACCATGGGCCAGAAGTTCGGCGATATGCGCTTCGCCTGGGACCTCTACCGCCGCCTGATCCAGATGTTCAGCAAGGTCGTGCTCGATGTCCCCGGTGAGGAATTCGAGGAAATCATCGAGCGCGTCCGCGAAGAAGTGGGCGCGAAGACCGACGCCGAAATGACCGCCGCCGGTTGGGAAAAATGCGCGATCGAATTCAAGAAGCTGGCCGAAAGCCACACCGGCCAGGCCTTCCCCGAAGACCCCTACAAACAGCTTGAGCTGGGCATCGAGGCCGTCTTCAAGAGCTGGAACGGCAAGCGCGCAGTCGATTACCGCAACCACTACGGCTATCCGCACACCTGGGGCACCGCCGCCAACATCGTGACCATGGTCTACGGCAACTTCGCCGACGGCAAGAGCGGCACCGGCGTGGCCTTCACCCGCAACCCCGCCACCGGCGAGAAGAAATTCTACGGCGAGTACCTGCTCAACGCCCAGGGCGAGGATGTCGTCTCCGGCGCGCGTACCCCCACCGAAGTCTCCAGCCTGGCGAACGAAATTCCCGAAGCCTGGGCCGAACTGATGCGCGTAGCCGATATTCTCGAAAAGCACTACCGCGAAACCCAGGACATCGAGTTCACCATCGAGAACGGCAAGCTCTGGATGCTCCAGACCCGCAGCGGCAAGCGTACCGCCGCCAGCGCCGTCAAGATCGCCGTCGATATGGTGGCCGAGGGCCTGATCACCCCCGCTGAAGCGGTGGCCCGCATCGCCCCCGACATGATCGACCAGATGCTGCACCCCCGCTTCGACGAAGAAGCGCTCAAGAAGACGCCCGTCCTGGCCAAGGGCCTCAACGCCTCGCCCGGTGCCGCCGTCGGTAAAGTCTACTTCGATGCCGACACCGCCGAAGCCAAAGCCAAAGAAGGTGAACCCGTCATCCTCGTTCGCCCGCTCACCGAGCCGAGCGATGTGCACGGTATGCTCGCCGCCAAAGGTATCCTGACCGCCGAAGGTGGCGCAACCAGCCACGCGGCTGTGGTGGCCCGCCAGCTCGGCAAGCCCTGCGTCGCCGGCTGCACCGAGCTGAAGATCAACCTCGATCAGAAGTTCTTCCGCGTCAACGATACCGTCGTCAAAGAAGGCGACTTCATCTCGCTCAACGGCGGCAAGGGTACCGTTTACGTGGGCAAGATTCCGGTGGTCGCCCCCAAGCTCGAAGAACAGACCGACCTGCTCAAGATCCTCGGCTGGGCCGACGAAATCCGCCGCCTGATGGTCTGGGCCAACGCCGACGACGAGAAGCAGGCTGCCCAGGCTCGCGGCTACGGCGCGCAGGGCATCGGCCTGTGCCGCACCGAGCACATGTTCCTCGGTGACCGCACGCAGCTCTTCCAGAACTTCATCCTGGCCCCCGATCCCGATACCAAGAAGGCCGCGCTCGACAAGCTGGCGACCCTCCAGCACGACGACTTCTACGGCATTTTCCGCGCGATGACCGGCCTGCCCGTCATCATCCGCCTGATCGACCCGCCGCTGCACGAGTTCCTGCCCAAGCGCGAGGAATTGATGGTCGAGGTCGCCCTCGGTCACGAGCGCAAGGTCGATGTCTCTCAGCAGGAATTCCTGCTGCACAAGGCCGAAGAACTGGCCGAGTTCAACCCCATGCTGGGCCTGCGCGGTATCCGCCTGGGCATTATGCTGCCGGAAGTCACCGTCATGCAGGTGCGCGCCATCATCAGCGCTGCCTGCGACGCCGCCAAAGACGGCTACGACGTGCATCCCGAAGTCATGATCCCGCTCACCTCGCACATCAACGAGCTGAAGCTGCTCCAGGGCATCCTGGAAGAAGAAGCCCGGCACGTCATGGCCGAGAAGGGCGTCGAGATCGACTACAAGTTCGGCACCATGATCGAAATCCCGCGCGCTGCCCTGACGGCAGGCGAGATCGCCGAGCTGGCGCAGTTCTTCAGCTTTGGCACCAACGACCTCACCCAGATGACCTACGGCATCAGCCGCGACGACGCCGAGCGCCACTTCCTGCTCCAGTACGTCGAAAAAGGCATCCTGCCCAAGAACCCCTTCCAGCCCATCGACCGCGACGGCGTCGGCAAGCTGATGAAGATGTGCGTCGATGCGGGCCGCGCCACGCGCAGCAACCTGGAAGTCGGCATTTGCGGCGAGCATGGTGGCGATCCCGACAGCATCGACTTCTGCCACACCATCGGCCTCAACTACGTGTCCTGCTCGCCGTTCCGCGTCCCCGTGGCGCGCCTGGCCGCAGCGCACGCCGCCCTGCGCGAACAGGGCTGGGACCGTCTCGGCGAACTGGGCGTACGCGCCCCGTCGAAGTAGTCCCGCGCTTTCTCTGCTCGACCCTGGCAGGCCGCTCCATCTGGGGCGGCCTGTTTTTTTCGCCCTGGACAATCCACCCCGCCGCGCGTAAGATAACACGGTTTCACGTTCATTGTGTCCTCGATTGCCTCACAAGGTGCGGCCCCTCTGCCGCCCAGGAGAGACTCCCATGCAGCGTTCATTCAATGCCCCCATCACCCTATCGGGAAGCCGCAAGAGCTTCGTTGCCGGAAATCGCGCGTATCACCTGTCTACCCATCCTGTGAGGAAACCGAATGACCATACCCGAATCGATCACGATTCGCCCGTATACTGACTCTGATCTGCCCGCGCTGGTCGATCTCATCAACCGCGCGGTCGCGTTTGACTCCGAAGACCAGTTCGTGACGCTCGACGCTCTACGCGCCCGCGCCGAACGCTTCTACGTCACCCCCCAAGACAACTGGTTTGTTGCCATCACCCCCGAAGGCCGCCTGGTCGGGTGGGCCACTGCCGAGATCGACCCCCGCATCGGCAGAGGTTGGGCCGACTGCCGCATCGATCCCGACTTCCGCCGCCAGGGCATCGGCACGCGGCTGCTGACCGCCGCCGATGATCGCTTCCGCGCGCGCGCCGAAGCCGAACTCGTGCCCGGCATGCCGCTGATCGTCGCGCGCTTCGCCAGCGAAACCAACGCCGCCGCCCGCGCCCTGCTCGAACGCGCCGGATACGAAGCGGTCCGCCGGTCCTGGTTCATGCGCATCAGCCTCGCCGACCCCATCGACGCGCCCGCGCTGCCGGAAGGCATCACCTTCCGTCCGCTGGACTGGGAGCGCGACTCGCGCGCCGTCTTCGAGGCGCAGGAAGACATCTTCCGCGACAACTGGGGCTACACCCCGCCGCCCTTTGAGCTGTGGCAGGAGATCAGCCTGAAGGAATTCCCCTTTGGCGGCAGCATGTGGCTGATTGCGGTTGATTCCGCCGGGCAGATCGTCGGCCTGTGCCTGCCGCGCCCGAAGTCGTTCGACGATGCCAGTATTGGCTGGATCGATTCCGTCGGCGTGCGGGCGAGCTACCGGCGGCGCGGCCTGGGCAGCATCCTGCTGCGGCACGGTTTCCGCGTCCTGCGCGAGCACGGCTTCACCACCGCCGAGCTGGAAGTGGACTCCGAGAACAGCACCAATGCCGTCGCGCTGTACGAGCGAGCCAGGATGCACACCTACCGCTGCTACCTGGTCCACCGCAAGGCCATACGCGGCGACCAATCCCTGATCTGGAAACCGTGACGGCCCGTGCTCCGATGCACTTTGACAGTGTGATCGGCGACTAACTGGCCTCACCCCCGCGCGGCCACAACCGGGTCGGGGGTGAGGCCGGACTCTCGCTCGAAAACGCACTGTCAGGTTTTGCACGCTTCCGGCAGGCCCCCAGGGCAAACGCATCAAAAAAGCTGTTTTGGTTGAAGCGCATCGCTTGCCCCTGATGCACTTTGGCCATGTGATCGGATATGAGGGCTGCGAACGGCTGGCCTCACCCCCGCGCGGCCAAAACCGGGCCGCTCCGCCCCCTCTCCGAAAATTTGTATAGACCGGAGAGATAGGTAACACATCGTCGGAGACATGGGTAACACTTTCTGAGACATTAGAGCATGGCTGAAAAGGAGTAGAAAGAGGTCCGCCATGCCCTGGAAAGCGAAGACCACCATGTCCCTGCGATATGAATTTGTGAAACTGGCGCAGCAACCCGACACGCAGATGAGCAGCTTGTGCCAGCAGTATGGGATCA
>DAOUFU010000167.1:0-57763 GCA_034429275.1 Anaerolineae bacterium
ATCATCCCAGGCAGTCAGGAAGAGACGATCTATGCCATCGCCCCGCAGGAATACACCATGGCGGCGGGCGGCACCGAAGGGGCGGTGCGCGGTGAAGACGCAGTCGAAGCGCTGACGGCGGATGGCCAGAAGGTGCTGCTCGACGTGACCGTGATCTCCCGCATCAGCCCGGTCAATGCTAACGAAGTTCACCTGAAATGGCAGGATCGCTACCAGAACGGCCTGATCCGCCCGACTCTGCGCGCTCTCACGCGCGAAGTGCTGGGCCAGTATGACGTGCAGGAAATCTACGGCGCAAAACGTACCGAACTGGCCACCAACATCAAAGAACAGGCCCAGAGCCGCCTGTCGCGTGATGGGTTTGAAGTGATCGATGTGCTGGTGCGCAACATCCAGTTCTCGGAAGAATACATCAACTCCATCGAGCAGAAGCAGGTCGCGCAGCAGCAAGCACTGGAAGCCGAGTTCCGCGTGCAGCAGCGCGAGCAGGAAGCCGAGCAGCAGCGTGCCCTGGCGCGCGGCCAGGCCGATGCCGTCAAGATCAGGGCCGAAGGCGAGGCCGAAGCACTGCGCCTGATCAACGAGCAGCTCGCGCAGAATCCGCTGCTGCTCCAGTGGCGCTACATCGAAAACCTGGGGGACAATGTGCAGATGATCATCATCCCGTCGAACAGCCCGTTCCTGTTCGACCTGGAGCAGTTGATGCAGACAGCCGAGGCGACTCCCCAGCCGGGGAACTGATGCCGCTCACGGCCAGAAAAACCGTAGTGATGTGTGGGGCGGGGATCACTCCCCGCCCCGTAATGTGACGCCGCGTGCCTAGGGGCACTTATCCAGGTCGCGCCACTTGGCGACCAGGTCCTCAACGGTCAGATCGACGGTGCCCGCCGTCACCTGGACCGTGCGGTTGGCGATTTCCTCGCATTCCATCCCCTTCTCGACCGCGTTCCACGATCCGCGCGCGTATTTGTACTGGATGTTTGCGCCTTCGGGAATCTCCAGCGTGATCGTCCAGTGCTGGTCGTCGATCTGGGTCATGGCCAGGCCCGCCGGGTTCCAGAACGGCAGCGTGTCGGTGCCAAAGTCGCCCGCGATATACAGGCCGCCCGCGCCGTCTTTAGTATAGTCCGGCACGGTGACCACAAAGGTCACCGGCACGCGCGCCCGCTCAACGGCGACCGATCCGGTCGTGACCGGCTCCGAGAGGTTGAGCGCGCCATCGACGGCGATCACGGCGTATTCGTACTTGCTGCCCTGGGCAACCCCGCGATCCACGTAGCGAAGTTCGGCATTGGCCGGCACGTCGGATAGCACGCGGCTGCCGCCGTCATCCTTGCGGGTGATGCGGTAGGCAACCACGTCCTCTGAGGGCGAGGCTTCCCATTCCAGCGCGACCCCGGCAATTGACGCCTGCGCCACCGTCACCGAAGCGGGCGCTTCTGGCGCGGTGCTGTCTTCCGGCGCGGCAACGGTCAGGGCCGGGAAGCTGCCATCCGGAAAGGTGACGACGGTCCAGCTCTCGCCCGCGTTGCTGCTGAAACGGGCTATCGGGCTGAATTCACCCGCCGCTGTCACCGGCAGCAGCGCCGTGTATTCGTCCGCGCCATCGGCCTCGCCCCAATAGTCCATCGATATCCACTGCGCCTCGCCCAGATCGCCATCTGCCGGCAGCAGAACCGCTTCGGCCAGCACGCCGGGCGCGGGGCCATCTGTTTCTGTCGCGCCGGGCACCTTCACCGCCGCGCGCAGCTCAACGCTGAGGCCATAAGCCAGCGTCAGGCGGTTGGGCGCGTCTTCGAGCAGGTAGCGCGCCTCTGCAACCGGCGCGCTGGGGATGGCGACTGCGCTGGCGCTTTGCGCGCCGGGCACCAGTCCATCACTCAGCGCAACCACCCGGTAGAAGTAGCGGTAGCCGTTGGTGATCTCCGTGTCTACATAGGCGGGATCGTCCAGAATCCACGAGAGGCGCTCGAAGCCGCCGGTCGCTACCGGGCTGCGATAGACCAGGTAACCCGATGCGCCCGCGACGGCATCCCAGCTCAGCGCGACGCGACCATCTTCGCCGATGGCCTGCACATTGGCAGGGGCGTCTGGCCCGGTGAGCGGCGCGCCGTCTACCGTCCACACGCGGCCCCCCAGGGCGGGCACAGTCACGACGGCATAGCCCGCCCCGGTATCGATGGCGTCACCGCCCAGTGCGGGGGTCAGAGTCAGGCCGGTGGGCAGGTGGAACATCAGCGGCAGCGCCACCCGCTGATCGGCGCTGCTGTTGTTCAGCGCCACCAGCACCGCGTTGCCAGATGCGCGATCCACCCGCAGGAAGGCATAGACTCCGGTCGCATCATCCGCCACCAGGGTGATCATCTCGCCTTCGCGCAGGGCCGGATTGGCGTGGCGCAGCGCGGCCAGTTGCCGGTAGAAGGCCAGCACATCTTCGTCTGGCGGGCCGTAGGCATTGCCCTCGGAGTCCGGCCAGGGATAGGGCGCGCGGTTGTAGGGATCGTCTTGCAGCGTGCCGGAGCTATCGGGTCGGCTGGGCGCATCCAGCGCGATTTCGTCGCCGTAGTAGATGGTCGGCGCGCCGGGCAGCATAAACTGGAGCAGCGCGGCCAGCTTGAGCCGCTGAGTATCGCCGCCCAGCACGAACAGTGCCCGCGAGGTATCGTGGCTGCCGAGCAGGTTCATCATCGCGTGATAGGCCATCGGCGGATAGTCGGATTCGATGTCGCGCATCAGGCTCTCGAACTGGCCCGGTGTCAGCGCGTGCATCAGGTTATCGCCGTTGGCATCGTTGTCGGTGAAGGTCTCGGCGTTGGCGAAGCCGAGGATTCCGCGCCGCATCCGGTAGTTCATCACCGAGTCCCACTCGCTGCCGAGCAGCCATTTGGTGGCGTTGCCCCATTCCTCGCCGATGATCACACCTTCGGGATTGACATTACGCACGGCCACGCGGAAGCCTTCCCAGTAATCGCTGCCGGGACCGCTGTCGATGTCGCCGCCGACGTCAAGCCGCCAGCCGCCGATCCCCATCTTGCCCCAGGTGCTCACCACGCTGTTCCGCCCCTGGTAAAAGTAGATGCGCGGGCCGCTGGCGCTGCTGTCGATCTTGGGGATGCTGTCGAACCCGCCCCAGGAAACGTAATACGTCGCGCCCTGGGGGTTATCGACACAGACCGAAGGCTGCGCCCCGGTCGGCGGCACAAAGAAGAACCACAGCCGGTAGCGCGAATCCAGACTCTCGCACGCGCCCACTTCTTCATAGCGGCCATAGCGGTCGAAGAATTTACTGTCGCTCGACAGGTGATTGAACACGCCATCCAGGATGATCACCATGTCGCGCGCCTTCGCCTCGTTCACCAGCGTTTGGAAGGTGTCGAGATCGCCGAGCAGCGGATCGACAGCCAGGAAGTCGGCAGTATCGTAGCGGTGATTCGAGCGCGCTTCGAAGATGGGGTTGAGATAGATGGCCGTGACACCCAGCGCTTGCAGGTAATCCAGTTCCTGGATGATGCCCGCCAGGTCGCCGCCGAAGAAATCGACGTTCCAGCGGTCCTGATATTCACCCGGCTGGCGTGGATCGACCGGCGGCTCGTTCCAGGTTTCGTGGAAAATCGAGCGCAGCCCGTCGTAAAATTCCAGCGAATCATCGGCGGGATCGTTGGCAGGATCGCCGTTGCGGAAGCGGTCGGGGAAGATCTGGTAGATGACCGCATTACGCATCCATTCGGGCGTGTAGTAGTCCGGTTTGTAAACGGCGATCTGCCAGCTCAGGTCCGGGCTGGATTCGTAGACGGTGCCGGGGCCGCCTTCGAGGGCGGGGAAGTACTGGCCGGGATCGCCGGGGCGAAAGTTGTCCTCATAGAACAGCACTTCGGACCCGGCGTTGATGATGAAGCGGTACCAGTAGATGGTCGGCTCTTTGCCGACCTCCAGCGCCGCTTCCCACAGGTCGTAACCATCGGGCGTAGTGGCGACGATCTGCATCGGCAGCATGATCTGCTTGTGCTGGAAGTCGTTCCACACGCGCACCGAGACCGCGTCCGCGTCCCCCGATGCCGTGCGGAAGCGCAGAATCACCGTGCTCTGCACCGGGACTGCGCCCAACGGCGTGCGGTACAGATCGCTGAAGCTGTCGTGCAGCATCGCGTCCAGGTTGAGGCCATCGCCGGCTGCCAGCGCGGTGATGCCTCCGCCTACCGGCAGCAGCCCGGTGCTCAGCAGCGCGGCGATCAGCCACGCCAGGCCCACAGTAGACCAAACTCTTTTCAGTGATCGCATGATGCGCTCCTCTTCACAAATCATGTTTATTGATCGGACGGGCCACAAAAGCCCCTTCACTCTGATTATAACCGGACTGTGCGCCGAATAAAACCGGTTTACTCCATGCGCCAGGGCAACGCATCACAACCCGGACATTGCCGGAGGCCGAAGTCATCTGGCTAGAGAAAAGCAAAGAACGCTGAAGCGCCCTCTTTTTTCAGCACCTCAGCACCAATGACGGTGCTTTGCTTTCTCTGAGCCTGCGCCCTTCAGGGTCAGGCGATGCCCCACTTGGTCCGGTATGGCTCTTGACAAGTGGTGGGCCGGGGGTTAAATACGACCCGTTCCGCGTTCCGGCGGTGGCACGGTCCTGAGAGGAGCATTTCCCCGCGTATGTCGAAAAACCTCATCCTTGTGATCTCGTGTGTCAGCTTTCTGGCAATGGGCTGGTTGATCGGTGCGCTTGGCCCGGCGCTGGAGAATCTCTCGGACCAGACCGGCAGCGATCTGGCGACCATTGGCGCGCTGTTCACCGTCACTTTTCTGGGCGGGCTGGTGGCCCAGGTGCTCACCGGGCCGATCAACGATCGCTTCGGGCAGCGGACCGTTCTGCTGCTGGGGGCCGCCCTGCTCGGCCCCAGCGCGGTTGGTGTCGCGCTCAGCCATAACCTGTGGCTGACCCTGTTCCTGGGCGCGCTCTGGGGCCTGGGCTTTGGCGCGCTCGATGTCGGGCACAATGTGCTGATCGCCGAAGTGTTCAACGGGCGGAACGGGATCATGAACCTGCTGCACGCATTCTTCGGCATTGGCGCGTCGGTGGGGCCAGCCGTCGCCGGGGTGATGCTCAACTGGCAGGGGACCGCGATCCCGGCGATCTGGATCGGCGGCGGGTTGACCCTGCTCACGCTGCCGTTTGTTTACCGGCTGCCGCACGGCCTTGTGCGCCGCGAAGATGGCACGAGTGACGCCGCGAAAGTGCAGGCGAGCGCCTTCAGCTATCGCGTGCCGCTGCTGTGGCTGCTCAGCGCGGTGATGATGATCTACGTGGGGATTGAAGTCGGCCTGGGCGGGTGGATGCCCGATTACCTGGACCAGACGACCGGCCTCAACAAGGACGCAACCGCCTTTGCAACGGCGGGCTTCTGGTTTGCGCTGACCGGTGGCCGAGCGCTGATCGCGGTGGCAGGCAGCCGGTTCACCCCGCTCCAGGTGCTGTGGATCAGCATCCTCGGCTCGGCGCTCGGCGGGCTGATCCTGATGATCGGCACGGGCAGCGCGACGCTGTCCATTGCGGGGATGCTGCTCAGCGGGCTATGTTATGGCCCGATCTACCCGACGATTATGATCGTGGTCACCGGCACCTTCCGCAGCGGACCCGGCAAGGCCGCCAGCGTGGCAGCGGCGATGGGCAGCCTGGGCGGCGGCGCGCTGCCCTGGATGCAAGGCATTTTGCTCGACAAAGTGAGTGCCACGTCCAGCGTGATCTTTGTGGGGACGGGCGCGCTGATCATGCTGACTCTGTGGATGCTGGCGATTCAGCGCCTGCCCCGGCACGGCGTCGCCTCGCAGGTGGATGTGATCCCGGCACGCTGAGCGGCTGCGGCGTGGCTGCGGTGCGATCAGGCCTGTTGTAGGCCGTGTTGACATTTGCGGATGAAAAGACGAGTGTTCTGAGCGCAAATGTCAACACGCCTCAGTCTTCGGCGTCGAAAAGCGGGCGGGCGTGGTCCATCAGCAGGTCGATGCGCTCGCGCGGGAAGTCCTTGCTCAGCAGATAGCGCTCCAACAGTTCGTCGGGCAGCAAGCCTTCCGGCGCAGCGCCCAGCCGCATCCGGGCCGGGCGGTCCACTTCGCGCTGGATCACGGCGACGGTATTGGCTCCGGCAGCCAGCACCGCGTGATGAATCTCGCGGTCTTGCAGCAGCAGGTCGGTCTCCGGGTCCGCCGTGATGATCACACGCACGACGGCATCGGTCAGGTCGTGCTTGCGGATATGATCGAGCACCACGCGAGTCGGCTCGCCCGTGCCCTTGACGTTCACCCGCAGCGTGACGAAAGGCCGCGCCGCCACCGGGACAAATTCCCAGACGGCCCGTCCGCGCTCCACCTCGGCCAGCACAAACCCCTTCGGATCGCGCTCTTCGCCAAAGTCGATGCGTTCCAGGCTGCCGGAATACACCACCGGCGGCGCACCGACGCGCCCTAGAGTCAGGCACTGGTGCTTGTGGATGTGGCCCAGCGCGACGTAATCCCAGGCGGGGTCGTCGAGCGTGCTGAGCGGCACAGTGACATCGCGGCCCAACATGACACTGCGCTCGCTGCCGAAGGTCGCGCCGCCCACGCTGAAGTGACCGGTCAGCACGCGCGGCATGGGGTACTGCTGGGCATCCTCCGTCAGCGCTTGCAACACCTGTTCCAGCCTGCGCTCCATCATCACGTCAATCTCGCCGATGGTGCTGCGGTGAGGGATGTCCATATCGGCCAGCAGGTGGCCGCGCATGGGATAGGGCGCGGTGCCGACCAGCACCGGCCCGCGCCGGGTTTCGATTACCCGGTTGATATAGTCGCGCCCCAGCGTGACATTGGGCACATTGAGCGTCTCATAAATCTCGATGCTGCTGGCGCGCGACTGGATGGCGGGCAGGTCGTGGTTGCCGACCAGCAGCACCACCGGACAATGCCCGGCCAGGTCCAGCACGCGGAAGGCAAACTCGCGCTGGTAGGTAGGGCTGGGGCTGCGGTTCTTGAACGCATCGCCCGCAAAGATGACGAGATCGACATCAGCGGCTTTGGCCTTGTCGATCATCTCGTCCATCCGGCGCAGAAAGTCGCGCACACGCGAGCTAATGCCGGTTTGAGGATCGGTTTTCCCGTAGTTTTCCATGCCGATGTGTATATCGGCGAAGTGCAGCAGGCGGATAGGTTCGCTCATAGGCGGCATCACCGGATTGGGTCAAAGGTCAGCGTTCAAGCGAGGGTCATTGTACCTCATTCGCCGGTTTTGAGCCGCAGGCAGGCGGGCCGGCGAATGCGGTATAATGCAGGCCAATACTGTCCCACAATACTGTCTCATTTGACCCAACAAGGATTTTGCCCGATGACCGACTCACCTTCTCCCCGCCCGCTGTCTCCCCAGTTTCAGCTTCAGCAGGAACTTGATTATCTGTATGCCACTGCGCCGCGCCGGTTGGCCTTTCGCGCGCAGACGGTCGATGAATTCCACGCCTGGCAGGCCGCGCTGCGCGCCGAAGTCACCCGAATGTTGGGCCTGACCGGGCGCGCGCTGCCGCTCCAGGTGCAAGCCGAGCGGCTCCAGGCGGTTGATCGGGGCGCGTATGTCGAAGAAAAGTACGCGCTGGAAGTGGGCGACTCGGTGCCCGCGCCGATGTATGTGCTGGTGCCCAAGACTCCGCCGCCGTACAAAGCGATCCTGGCCTTTCATGGGCACTATCCCAGCGTGCATTACATCCTGGGCAACTACCCGGACGAAGAGGAAAAGCGCGAGGCGCTCGCCATCGACAACAATTATGCCCAGGTGCTGGCCCAGGCCGGATACCTGGTGTGCGCGGTCGAACAGCGGGGCTTTGGCGAGCGGCTGACTCTGCAAACCCACCTGTCATCCTATTTTGAGGTATCGTGCCGCCACCTGTCATTTGAGTACATGATGCAGGGGCGAAGCCTGCTGGGCGAGCGCATCTGGGATGGCATGGTCGCGCTGAGCTACCTGCAAAGCCGCGCGGATGTCGTCCCCGGCGTGATGGGCGCGACCGGGCATTCCGGCGGCGGAACCACCACCCTGTGGATGGCCGCGCTGGATGAGCGGATCACCGTCATCGTCCCGACCTGCTATTTCTGCTCGTTCAAGCATTCGATCCTGGGTATGCGCCACTGCGAATGCAATTATGTGCCGGGCATCCTCCAATATGGCGAGATGGGCGACCTGGCCGCGCTGCTTGCGCCGCGCCCGTTCCGTGCCATCGCCGGCGAGCACGACCCGATCTACCCGGTCGAAGGGGTGCGGCAGCAGTGGGCGACCGTGCAGCGCGCCTATGACCTGCTGGGCGCAGGCGACCGCTGCTCGCTGGTGGTGCATCCCGGCGGTCATGCCTATCACCACGCACACAGCCAAGACTGGTTTGCCCGTTGGCTGTGAGATCACGGCCTGCACCTCAAAAGGATCGTTCGCAATGCGCGACACCCAGGCGATTATCGAGCGAGTGCGGCAGATTTCGCCCACCGTGCAGCACATGGACCTGGCGGTTGACCAGGTGCTCACCCAGCTTCGTCCCGGCCAGATGGTGCTGGCCCGGCTGGACGATCAGGCCGCCTGGGACCCCTACCTGCGCGACCTGTGGATTCCGGTCAATCGCGTGCACAATACGCTCACGGTTGAGATCGCGCCCAACCGGAGCTTTGCGCCGGGCCAGGTAGTGCACCTGCTGGCCCCGGTGGGCCAGCCGTTCCCCGCGCGGCCCAACCGCCGCCACGTGCTGCTGATCGCCGATGACATCCTGCCGACTCCGCTGGTCTGGCTGGCGCGGCAGGTCGTCGCCGAGCGCGCCGAAGCCACGCTGATCCTGGGAGGACGTGGCGTGCAATACCCCTTGGAGCTGCTGCCGCGCGAAGTCGAGGTTCGGCGCAGCGATACCGGCTGGACATGGCCGCAGCAGGTCGAGGATATTGCCTGGGCGGACCAGATTTTTGTCTATGCCGCGCCAGAAGTGCGCGAAAAGGTCTACGGCCAGCTCGCTGAGGCTGTGCGGCAGGTTCGGCAGCAGCGCGTGCCCGATTTTGGCGTGTGCGGCCTGTATATCGAGCGCATGGCCTGCGGGACCGGCGCGTGCCAGGCGTGCCAGATTGCAGGGACCGGGCTGCTGGCCTGTGTCGATGGCCCGGCGGTGGACCTCAAGACCGTGAAATTCGACTGAGCGCCATCACTCCGCCGCGCTCCGTTCTTTTCAACCAGCCCCCATTTGTTTTGGGGGCTAACATTTTCCCCCCAAAAGACATATATAGACAAAGACCGGTTACCAGCCCATTGATGAGCGCTGGATGTATGCACGACGGGAGAGAACCTATCGCAGAATCGATTCACCGGGGAGAGAAGACCATGACCTACGCAGACCTGGACTATAACACCCAATGGGAATACAAAACCGTCCATGCACGTTGGGGTGAGTTCAGCAACCCCGACCATCTCCAGCGCCTGCTCCAGCAGGAAGCGCTGGCCGGTTGGGTGATGATCGAGCCGTTCAACGCGGACGCCGTGTGCTTCCGTCGTCACAAACAGGCCGCAGCGTGGGATCACCTGCTTCCGCCCGGCATCGATGCCTATCGCACGCTGTACACCTACACGGCTGAACCGGCAGTCGAGACCGAGAACCTGGTGATCCTGGCCGGGCTGGTGATTGTGGTGATCATGCTGCTGATCGGGGTGGTTCTGCTGTTCTGCTGACCGGGTGATGTGGGGTCGTGAGGGCGAACACTGCCACCCTCCGAAGATTCGGAGGGTGGTTTCATTCCTGGGGGGCATAGTGTATATTTGACATCATATTCAGCCTCAATTCGTTGTCGCCAAAGGATGATCTGACCCCATGAAGTGTGTGCATTGTGCCGAACAGGCGTCTGCGATCTGCCGGTGGTGTGGTCGGGCCGTGTGCACCAACCACATCAAGACCATGACCTACATCATTACGGTGTATACGGGCAGCAAAAAGGTCCCCAAATCGCTCGTGGTAGCCGATGCCGTATGGTGTGGGGTGTGCAAGCCTCAGCCTGAACCGATTGAGATGCCCTATCTGGATTAGCCGCGCAGCGACCGCAGGGGGCCACCTTTATGACCAATACCGCCGAAGGACTGGCGAAAATCACCTGGGACGACCCGGAATCGGGCGAGCGCCGCGAATTTGTTCTGGCGGTGGGCGCGACCGCGACGATTGGTCGCAGCCCCGATAATCAAATTTGCATTCCCGAACGGCATGTTTCGCGCAAACATGCCGTTATCAACTTTCAAGACGGCATCTTCATGATCAGCGACCTGGGCAGCGCCAACGGCACGTTTGTCAACGACCAGCCCCTCACCGACCCCTTTCCCCTGGCGCATGGGGACGTGATCCGGCTGTATGTGCCGGTGCTGAACTTCTCGGCAGTCGTCACCGAAGCTGAGCAGGAACACGCGCGCATCACCGGCACGTTGATCGTGCCCGCCGGCAGCACAGGCCGCCCGACGCTGCACATTACCTCTGGCGCGCAAGAAGGCGCAGAGATCGCCCTGCTGACGCCCCGCCTGACCATCGGTCGGGCCACCAGCAGCGCCACCTGGGATGTCGCCCTGCAAGATCGCTCGGTATCCCGCCCGCACGCCGAGATTGTGCGCCAGGAAGATGGAAGCTGGGCCATCCGCGACCTGGGCAGCGCCAACGGAACCCTGGTCAACGGCGTGCCCGTCACCGGCGATGAACTGCGCGAACTGAAGGACGGCGCGGTGATCGTCATGGGCGAGACAACCGCACTCTTCCGGTTGGGAACCTGACCCCTATGGCCAATATCTACCGCCACATCGAAGCTGCCAAAGCCGCCATTCAGGATACCGGCGGGATATGGGACCAACTCAATGCACAGATGGCTACACAGCCCGCGCCTGTTGCCGAATCGGGTATGGGTATCTGGGGCATGATTGTGCCGGACGTGGTCGGCGGGCTGTGGGATAAGGCCGATCATGAGACAGTATACCTGGCGAGAACCCCCACCCGCACCGAGCGGCCCGATCTCTGGCGCGCCGCCGCCGATGAGACGCTGATTTTGCCCAAAGAGGGACTGCTGCCAGTCTGGGACGCCGCCCTGGCGCGTACCGATGCCACCGGCAAGCTGGACACCGAGGGCACCGTCCGCATGATGCGCGCCGACGTGGCGAACGTGTGGCAGCGCTCGGCGGACGAGACGCTGGTGATGGAGCGGCGCGAGGCCAGCATCTTCGCCCAGCAGATTCGCCCGCGCGATATGGCCAGCTTTCACCCGCAGCGCATCTCCGGCTACGCGCTCAAAAAGCTGGGTGATACGCGCGGCGAGACCTACTGGGTGCTCAAAAATCTGCGCACGGGGGCGTATATCCGGCTGAATGCCGAGCAGCGCTTCCTGTGGGAACAGATGGACGGCAAGGCCAGCGTACAGGATATCGCCGTCGCCTACATGCTGGAATATGGCCGGCTGGCGATCAACAGCCTGCTGCTGCTGCTGGATCAGCTCCAGCAGAAGGGGTTTATCGAGCCGCTGGTGGATATTTATGGCGCGGCGGACCGTCACCTGGCCGAGCGGCGGGCCAATGTGCTCTGGCGTCGCATCGTGCGGCGGTTCGTCAATACCGAGATCGCCCTGCACGGCATCGACTCGGCCATCACGCGCAGCTACCAGGTCGCCGGGCGGTGGTTGTTCACCCTGCCGGTGCAGGTCGCCATGCTGGTGATCCTGGTGGCCGGTGGGGCGGCTTTCATCGGCTTGCTGACCGGCGCGATTCCGCGCGAGGTGAGCGTACTGGGTGGGGCGGGCGCGCGGGCCGGGGTGATCGCGCTGTATGTGCTTCAGGCGATCACGCTGCTCATTCACGAGTGGTCGCACGCCATCGCCACCAAGCATTATGGGCGCGAAGTCCGGCGCGGTGGGTTCCTGCTCTACCTGGGGATGCCCGCTGCCTTTGTGGACACGACCGACATCTGGATGGAGCCGCGCCGCCCGCGCCTGGTGGTGAGCTGGGCCGGGCCGCATTCGGGTTTTGTGTTGGGCGGGCTGGCCAGCCTGGTCATCCTGGCGAACCCCGGCGCGGTAGTGAGCGGCATCCTCTACCAGTTTGCCCTGCTGACCTACATCACCAGCTTCATGAACCTGAATCCCCTGCTCAAGCTGGATGGCTACTATATCCTGATGGACTGGCTGGAAATCCCACGCCTGCGCGAACGCAGCCTGGCGTTCATCGGGCAGTCGCTGCGCGACAAGCTGCGCAAACGCGAGTCGTTCTCGCACGAGGAAAAGATCTTCGCAGTCTTCGGGGTGCTCTCCGCGCTGTGGACGGTGCTGGGCGTGGGGTTGATCTTGCTCACAGCGGGGCAGGGGGTGCTGCGCGCGATCCGCGAAGCGCCGGTGGTGGCGGCCCTGGTGGCGATCCTGCTGGCTGCCGGGTATGGATGGCGGCGCTGGCGACGCAGAGCCTGACAGCAGGCTGTCTACATGATGAGCCAGCGCCGATGGCGACACAGAGCCTGACTCGCGCCAGGTCTCCGCGCCGCGCCAGTGCCGGGTGTTGGCATTACTCCGCAGGCACCCAGGTGACCTCAAACATTTTCGGCCAGTTCTTGCCCGTGATGAGGAAGGTGTCGCTTTCTTCCAGGTAGACGATGCCGTTCAGCACCTCTGCCGAGGGATTGATCCCGGCCTTCTCTTCGTCGGAGAAGTGCTCGTACAGGCTGGAGGCATCGATCACGCCGGTCACCACGCCGTTGATTTTGTTGATGCGCAGGATCAGGTCGGTCATCCACACGTTGGCATAGATCGAGTCCCCGGCGCATTCCAGTTCGTTCAGGCGGCTGAGCGGGCGCTGGTTCGGCCCGGCGAACTGGTTAATCGTCTGGCCGCGCAGCGTCACCGCCATCATCGCCAGCAGTTCGAAGTTCGCGCGGTCGCGTATCTGGATGAACGGCGTGCCGTCGCTCATGTAGAGGAATCGGCCATCGCTGCACAGACCCCAGCCCTCGCCCTCGTATTCGTAGGTTCCAATCTGCTCAAAGGTCGCCAGGTCGTAGACAAACGCGACGTTGGACTGCCAGGTGAGCTGAATCAGCGTGTCATCCACGCGTTCCAGTCCCTCGGCGAAGTATTCGCGCGGCAGCGTGATCATACGTCGCACCTCGCCGGTTTCCGGGTCCAGTTCGCGCAGCATCGACTCGCGTTCGTACGCGCCGGTGCTTTCATAGAGTGCGCCGTCATAATACAGCAGGCCCTGCGTATACGCGCTGGTATCGTGAGGCCGCTCGTTCAGGACGTTAGGAACCAGGAAATCGACGGGCACTTCCATCGGGTTGGGGCTTTGCGCCGCCGCCGATCCGAGCACCCCAAGAGCGATTGCCAGCACGATCACCGCCAGGAAAACACGCCGTTTGGTCATAGCAGTCCGGTCCTCGTTGAATAGCTCACAAAACGATGAAATCGCCGGGGCAGCACGCCGCGCCCGGCGCAAGACTCAGATCATTGATGGGCGAGGGGCGGCCTCGCCCTGCATCAGCACGGCGCTCATCTGCGCGTGGATGCGCCCGTTGCTTGCCAGGATGTGGCTGCCGCTGCGCGCCTCGCGGGTGAGTTCCGCGCCCGCATAATCGGTTACCGTGCCGCCTGCTTCCTGCACGCACAGCAGCCCGGTCTGCACATCCCAGGGTTTGGGGCCATGTTCCCAGTAGCCGTCGAGCCGCCCGGCAGCGACATAGCACAGGTCGAGCGCCGCCGATCCCATCCAGCGCACTGCCTGCGAACGCAGCACAAAGTTGTTGAAGTGCGCCAGGTTATTTTCGCTGCCGGTCCAGCGGTCGTAGGGGAAGCCGGTCACCACGGCAGCCTGGGCCAGATCGGGCACCTGCGAGACGTGCATCCGCCGCCCGTTGAGCCACGATCCCTGGCCGCGCAGCGCCTTGAACATCTCGTCGCGCATTGGGTCATACACCACGCCCAGCACGGGCATCAGGTCCGGGTCGGAGAGTGCGATCACCACTGCGAAGATGGGCAGCCGGTGGGCGAAATTGGTGGTGCCATCCAGTGGATCGATGTACCAGTGATAGGGTGTTGCCTCGGCGGGCGGGCCGTAACCGCCCCCCTCTTCGCCGTGCAGCCGATGATCGGGGAAGTGCTCGCGCAGCGCCGCCACAATCAGCTTTTCGGATTGTCCATCCGCCTCGGTCACCAGGTCGATGCTGGTGCTCTTGGTATTGGCTGCGCGGGGCCGCTCGTAATATTCGCGCAGGACCGCGCCCGCCTGCCGCGCGATGGTCTCGATGATGTCTAGGACAGCCAGGTAATCCACTGTGATCCGGTTTCCTTTGATGGATTGGAGAGTATGCAAAAACGCAACTAGTATACCGCGCTCACGCGCAGGAGCCAGCACCCCAACGGCGAGCAAAACCGGTATAATCCCGCCTATGGACACTCTGACTTTCGTCGGCTCGCGGTGGGTGATGATCTTGCTCGAAGAGGGCGCGCTGTTGGGGGTGGGCGTGCTCGCCTCTGGCCTGATCGATGCATTTGTGGGCCGGGCGGCGATGGCGCGGCTGCCCCGCCGCACCCTGCCCGCTGCGATCACCGGCGCGCTGCTGGGGCTGGTGATCCCGGCGGGCAGCGTGGGCAGCATCGTGGTCGCGCGGCGGCTGCTGATCAAGGGTGCAGCGCCCGCCCTGGTAGTGGCCTACCTGCTGGGCGGGCCGCTGCTCAGCCTGATCGCGCTGGCCGGGCTGGCCGCTGCCCCGGTGACTTTGGCGCTGGCTGCGGCGGTGATGGCGGCGACGCTGACCCTGGCGCTGACCGGCGGATGGGTGTGGTCGCTGCATCCTGCGCCGGGCGCACTGCTCCGCCGCGAGACTTTCGCCCATGCCGGGACCCTGACGCTGGCCCCCGGCCTGCACCATGCATGGACCGTCGCCGCGCGCGAGACCGTCGAGATCGGACGCTGGCTGGTCATCGGCGGGCTGCTGGCGGCGATCTTGGGCGCGGCGATCACGCCGGAGGCGCTCGACTCGCGCGTGGAATCGCCTGAGGCGACGGCCTGGGCCGGGCTGCTGCTCGGATTCGCTCACGCGACCGGGCCGCTCACCAACGCGCTCGCTGCGCCGGATGTCATCGCCCGGCTGGGCAGCGGGGCCGCCGCCGGCTTCTTGCTGATGGGAGCCGCCGCGAGCCTCACCCGCGTGATCGCGCTCCTGGCCGTGTTCCGCTGGCGGATGGTGCTGGCGCTGGTTGCGCTGATTGCGCTGGTCGCGGCGTTGGCGGGCGCGTGGATCGCGCTCAATACCTCGTGGTAGGTGTACCCCATGACGGCTGATCGCCTCTTCCCTCGCCTGGGCCGGTTTGAGGCCGCGCTGGTCGTCACGCTGGTCATCCTGGCGGTGGCGCTGAGCGCCGTGCTTCTGCGCGGGGACCGTGTGGGCGTGCAGGTCACGGATCGCGGCCCGCGAGCGGGAGCGCCTGGCTCTGTGCCGGTGGTCCTCACCTTTGCCGAACCCATGCAGCAGCAGACGGTCGAGGAACGGCTGCACATCGACCCGGCGCAGGCGGGCACATTTTCCTGGTCGGCGGATGGGCGAACGGTGACATTCACCCCGGCGCGCGCCTTTCTGCCCGGCGTAGTGAGTGTCCGGCTGGAGGCAGGCGCACGCGCCATCTCTGGGCGGCGCGTGCAGAGGGCAATCGGCTGGTCGTTCACTGTGCAGCCGCCGCGCGTGGTCGCGCTGGCCCCGGCGGATGCGGCCCTGTACCAGTTGACCGTTTTTGATCCGGCCTCCGGCCCGGACACCGGCGGCATCCCGCTCACTGCCGGCCCTTATGGCATTGAAGATTACGCTGTCAGCCCGGATGGCCGCCAGATTGCTTACAGTCAGCGTAATGCAGGGGGCACGCTCGACCTTTGGCTGCTCGACCTGCTGACCGGCCAGGCGCACCCGCTCACCCGGTGCATCGAGGCGCAGTGTACGCGCCCGGCATGGAAGCCGGACGGTACGCAGATCGCCTATGAGCGGCGCGATTTCACCGGCGGTTCGAGCGATGGCCTGACTTCTGCCCGTGCCTGGGTGGTGGACCTGCTCACCCTGGATACGCGCCTGCTGTGGGAAGACCCGGCGATCCTGGGGCAGACTCCTACCTGGTCGCCCGATGGACGGCGTCTGGCTGCCTATGATGCCAGCCTGCCGGGCATTCGCGTGCGCGACCTGGACTCAGGCACGGAGATCACGATCCTCACGCGGCAGGATGTCGTCGGCGCGTTTTCGCCGGATGGCGGGCGGCTCGTTTACCCGGTGCTGGTCGCCAGCCGCAACAGCCCACAGCTTTACACACAGCTTGAAGTGATCGACTTGGAGACAGGGGCGATCACCTCGTTGGGATCGGGCAAAGTGGTGCAGTGGGAAGATGGCGAGGCGGTGTGGTCGCCGGATGGCACGGGGTTGGTAGTAGCGCGCCAGTATTTTGACCAGCGCCACACGCCAGGCAGGCAGCTTTATTGGGTGGACCCGGCAAGTGGGGATGCCGAGCCGCTGATCGTCGATGCTGCTTACGGACACAGTTCGCCGCGCTGGGATGCCGCCGGGCAGCGCCTGCTGTTCCAGCGCTACCCGGTCGGCGTTTGGGGTTCAGAAACTGGCGGGCAAGAGGCCGTGCCGGAGCTGTGGATCATCAACCGCGCGACCAACGAACTGGTACGCGCGGCTGTGAATGCTTTTTCGCCCGGCTGGCTGCCGTAGCGTGCTGTCATGAGGGGCGCTCTACTGCTGCCTGATGCGCCCCTGGCAGGATACGCGTCAGGCCGCGCTGCCGGTCGCCGGTTCAGTGGTGGTATCCGGCGCGGGGGCATCGGGGGCGAACATATCCGGCCAATCCGGGCCAAAGCGGAACCTCATACTGCCGTCCGGTGCCATCTGGAACATCTCGCCCAGG
The DNA here is from genome assembly GCA_034429275.1 of Anaerolineae bacterium. Taxonomy (GTDB): domain Bacteria; phylum Chloroflexota; class Anaerolineae; order Aggregatilineales; family Aggregatilineaceae; genus DAOUFU01. Next base: position 16,939 of record DAOUFU010000167.1, read on the forward strand.
TGAGGGTGATTCTTGAAGAACCACTCCATCATGTCCCGGCCCATACGCCCATTGCCCATCATCGATCCCAGGTTGCCCAGCCGTAGCCCGGCGCGCGATCCGAGTTCGACCTCAATGCTGAGGGTTTCCCCTGCGCGCAGGACGTCCAGCGTGACGGTGTCGCCGGGGTCATAGGCATACAGGCGCTCGGCCAGAGTGTGGGCCTCGTCCACAGCTTCGCCATTGATCGCGGTGATGATATCGCCAACCTGCAGTTCCGCTGTGGCCGCCGGTGAATCTTCGGCAACATCGCGTACCAGCGCGCCCTGGTCCACCGGCAGGTCTTCGGATTCGGCCAGCGCGGCATTAATCGTCTGGTAGCTCACGCCCAGGTAAGCGCGGCCCACCATACCGGGCAGCGTGCCGAGGTCGAGTTCGCCCATGCCGAAGGGCATCGGACCCAGATCGAGCGTGCTCAGGTCGATCTCGACGGTGACTTCTTCGCCGTCACGCTGCACGGTCAGGGTCAGGGTTTGATCCTCGGCAGTACCACGCAGCGCCTTCATGATCTCCCACGGGCCGAGATCGGTCACCACTTCGCCGTTGATGGCCGTGATCACATCGCCTTCCTGCAGGCCAGAGTCGGCCAGCGGTGAATCTTCCGCGATGTTCTCAACGACAATGCCCTCATCCGATATTTGCAGTTCCAAACCGAGCAGGTTCAGCATACCGCGTACTGCGGGCATATTCTGATGCAGGCGGTCGCGGGCACGGTCGCGCAGGCCCGGCACTGGCGACGGTTGTGCAGCCGGACGCTCGGCCAGGGTAACCGTCACCTCGCGGGAGTCGCCGCGCCAGCTAATGGTCAGCGTGATGGTATCGCCGGGCGCATAGCCCCCGATCACCTCGACCAACTGTTCCGCCGATTCGATGGCAGTGTCATCGACGGCTTCAATCACATCACCGATGCGCAGGCCCGCTTCGTCTGCCGGGCTGCCCGGCTCGACTGCCGTGACGGTTACGCCGTCGTCGCTGTCGGCAATGCGCACGCCCAGGTAAGCTTTTGCGGTCGTGTCGTCTTGTGCACCGGCGGTCATCAACCCCAGGCTGCCCAATGCCACAGCCAATACAACCAATCCGATGATCATTCGCTTGAGCATAGTGGTTTTCCTCCAGTACCAGTGAGTGTTTCTTACAAGTCAATCACTCAATCACTGGCTCTCACTATCCCATAAACCTGCAATCACTTTGCCACCAAACTGTAAAATAACTGTAAACCGAGTCTTAGAGGCTTCTTAGAAATGCGCGCAGCAGCGGCCCAACACGCGCTGGCTCAGCGGCGGACGAGTGGCAGCCGTACGGAGCGCATGTTGGGGATAGTCTGGCGAATGGCAGACTGGCGCACCTGCTCGGAGATCAGCGGCAGTGAGAGGGTGAAGGTCGACCCTTTGCCAACTTCGCTGGTGACGCTGAGCTGGCCGTCGTGGGCCTCAGCGATCCAGCGTGCGATGGCCAGGCCGAGACCCGTGCCACCCATTGCACGTGAGCGCGCTTTGTCCACCCGGTAGAAGCGGTCGAAGATGCGGGGCAGGTCTTCGGCGGGGATGCCGATGCCGGTATCGGCCACGTGCACCTGTGCAGTCCCATCCGTGCGCGTGATCGATAGTATCACGCGGCCCCCGACGTCGGTGTACTTCAGGGCATTCGAGACCAGGTTGAGCAGCAGTTGTTTGATCCGGTCGCAGTCCACCAGCACAGAGACATGTTCGATCTGGCCGAGAACGACCTCGATTTCTCCCCGGCTCAGCACCTGGGCCTGGTGGAAGACCTCGCGCACCAGCGTTTCGAGATCGACCAGCGTCTTGCTGAGCGTGAGCCGCCCGGCGTCGGCTTTGGCCAGCATGAGCAGGGCATCCACCAGCCGCGACATGCGCTGCGACTCGGCCTGGATGGCTTCCATCGCTTCCGGGTCATACCCAACACGCTGCATCAGGTCCAGGTTGCCCTGGATGATGGTCAGCGGGGTGCGCATCTCGTGCGAGACATCGGCCACGAAGCGGCGCTGCACGTTAAACAGCCGTTCCAAGCGCCCCAGCGTCTCGTTGAAGGTATGGGTAAGCTGGCCGATTTCATCGGGCGGGCCATCGTAAGGGATGCGCCGACTGAGATCATCGGCGGCAGTGATCTGGCGGGCGGCCTGGGCGATGGTATCGATGGGCTGAAGCGCGCGCCGGGTGAGGAAATCGCCCAGGATGAGCGAGGCCAGCAGCGTTACCGCGCCGCCGATCAGCATGATCTTGAGCAGGCGCGAGATGGCGGCGTCCACCGTGCGCAGCGATGAGCCGACCTGCACATTGCCGATGCGCTGGCCGTTCACGATGAGGGGGTAGGTCGCTACGCGCAGGTGATTGCCACCCAACTCGACATCGTGGCGGACTTCCTGGGTGGTGCCCAACGCGCCAACATCGAGCGCGGCGGTATCCAGCGAGCGAATATTCCACGAATGGCCGTAGCTGTGGAAGGTCTCGTACTGCTTGTTGTAGACCCAGACCTGCCAGAACAAGTCCGGGCGCAGGCTGAGGTTGCTCAGCAGCAGGCCGCGCAGGTCGCCGTTGATGTCGGCGGAGGCGGTTTCCTGCACGGTGCGGTAGGTATCCAGCAGGGTATTATCGACCTGGTGGCGCAGGGTCCAGTTGAGCACGCCCGACGTGGCCGCGCTGAACATGAGGATCACGGTCGCGAGCAGGCTGGTGTATAAGAAGGTGAGACGCGTTCGAATACTCATGATTGTGCGTTGGCCCCTACGCGCCATCTACGGCGTGCCTGCGCCGATCCAGGATCGCTCCCCCAGCGCTCATGGGTCGTGTTCACAGGCTGTTTGTAGATGATAGCAGAAGAAGGTTAACGCCTCATGAGAAGCGCCTGCAAAAGCGATAACAGCGTGTGGGTGGTGGGCGCGTCGACGACCGCCGATCAATCATCATCGCGCAGCACGTAGCCCACACTGCGCACCGTGTGAATCAGGCGCGGCTCGCCCCCTTCTTCGGTTTTCTGGCGCAGATAACGCACGTACACTTCGATGATGTTGCTCTCGCCGCCAAAGTCATAGCCCCACACGCGGTCGAAGATCAGCTCGCGGGTGAGCACGCGGCGCGGGTTGCGCAGGAATAACTCCAGCAGCTCGTACTCTTTGGCCGTCAGGTCGATATAGCGCTCGCCGCGCTGGGCGCGGTGCGTGCCCGTATCGAGCGAGAGATCGCCGAAGCGCAGCACTTCCGGCTGTGAGGAAGGCTGTACCCGGCGGAACAATGCCCGGATGCGCGCCAGCAGTTCGTCGAACGCGAACGGCTTGACCAGGTAATCATCAGCCCCGGCATCCAGGCCCAAAACACGGTCCTGCACATCGTCTTTGGCGGTCAACATCAGGATCGGCAGGGTGCTCGCTGCGCGCAGGCGGCGGCAGACTTCCAACCCGTCCATGCCGGGCAGCATCCAGTCGAGGATCACCAGGTCGGGCGGTTGGTCGCGGGCCATTTCCAGGCCCGTGTGCCCATCGTAGGCCACATCCACGCGATAGCCTTCGTAGATCAGGCCGCGTTTGAGGAACTGCGCGATGCGTTCCTCGTCTTCGATCACCAGTATACGTTCGGCCACAGCCCCTTCCTTTCGATGCGCGCCACACTGCTTGTATTGTACAGGATTTCGGGCCTCAACGGGCGCACCCGGAGGCGGAACGGGGGGATTACGCGGGAAGATCGGTGTATGGGGCGGCTGCAAATTGGCTAACCGGGCGCAGTGTCTCGCGCGCGACGGCCAGCACCGTCGCAAAGCCCATGCCGCGCCACAGGTCCAGGTCCGGCGGTTCGCCGCGCAGCCGGGCGATGTAGAGCGTCAGCACGCTGGCATGGCTCACCACCGCCAGCGACTCATCGATCGCGTGCTGCGCCAGAATGCGCGCCATCGCTGCGCCAAAACGCGCCCCCGCCGACTCCGCCGATTCCCATCCCGGCACCGGCGCAACATCAGGCCGGGCGAAAAACGCGCGCTGTGCCTGCTCAAAGGCCTCTGGGTCGAGCCAGCGATCGCGCTCTGCTTCGGTCAGGGTGTCGATGATGGTCAGGGGCAGCTTGTGCGCCGCCGCGACTGCTTCTGCCGCCAGGGTGGTTTTCCGCTGCGGGCTGGCATAGAGGGCGGTCACGCCTCGCCAGAAAGGGGCAGCGGCCAGCGCCGCGATCTGCTCACGCCCGCGCTCGCTCACGTCCCAGCGCGAGGCGGGCGAGGCCGAGTCCTGGCGGGTGTGGGGGTGACGGACCAGGTACAGCCAGGCCATGATCAACGCCGCCGGGGAGGGGTGATCAACCGGCCAGGCGCGGGATTGTCGCGGTCATGGTTTGGGCCGCCATGCTCGCCCTGTTGGGCGTCCCATTCCGCGTCGAGCACCTCATAAAACTGCCCGTCGATAACGTGCGGTGGAGTGTCTGCTTCGCGGCGGGTGCCGGGCGCGGCGGGGGCGCGCACGCGCCGGTACTCATTCACCACGTCGCGCGGGGCGCTGTGAATGAAAAGCTGCAAACCCAGCAGGAACGCGCCCAGGTCATCGACCACGCCGAAAGGCAGCAGCAGGTCGGGCAGAAAATCGAGCGGCGAGAGGATGTACAGCACCATCAGCGCCGGGATGAGCTTGGCCCCGCCGCTCACTCGCCGGTCAATCAGCAGGCGCAGCGCCAGCCCGATATCGCTCCACAGCCGGGCCAGCAGGTCAGGATCGCGCGGGGTTTGAGATTTGGGCATAGGGTGATCGCTCCTGGTGGCCGATGATTCGCGGCCACACCGTTACTTGTCCCCAGATTCTACACCACCCGCCGCAAGCGTGGCACGCGCGCCGCGCTGAGCCGGCTGGCGAAGGAACAGCGCGCCCGCCGCCGTCACCGCCAGGATGCCCGCAATGCTGGCCAGGAAGGGCCAGTCCGGGTGGCGACCGTAGAGCACGCCGGCGATATTCAGACCGATGACGGTGGCAGCCCCGGCCAGCGTATCGACCAGGGCATAGGCCAGCCCGCGCTGATGCTCGGCTACGTACAGGCTGATTACGCTGACCGCCAGGGGCCGCGCGGCATAGTACGCGCCCAGCAGGAAGATGGCGATCACCACCACCGGCCAGAACCCGGTGATCAACAGCAGGACGAAGGACGCGGCCACCAGCAGCAGCGATCCCATGAAGCCGCGCCAGGCCGTCTGCCAGCCGAGCACCAGGCTGAACGCTGCCGTGCCGAGCGCATTGATCGAGCCGAACACGCCGATGCTGGTCCGCGAGAAGTGGTACACGTCTTCCAGGTATTTCGACATAAACGGCTGCCCGGTCATGACGGCGATCAAGCCCAGCGTGAGCAGGCTGAAGGCGATGCGCACCGGCCAGCGCAGCAGCAGGCCCTGGTAGTCGTATCCGTGCGGGGGACGCTGGGGCGTGGGATAGGGCGAGGTCTTGAGGATCACCAGCGTGCTGAGCGCGAACCAGACCACGCTGAACAAAAACACGGCGCGCAGCCCGATCCGGTCGCCTATCCAGCCGCCGATGCCGGGCGTAAGCACGATGCCCAGCGAATAGGCTACCCACAGCAGCGTGAGCGACGACTGGATCGGCAGGTCCGGGCGGCGGGTGGGATCGTGGCGGATGGCCTGCACGAGATAGAGATTGGTGACCGGGATGGCGAGGGCTGAGGAACCGTACACCAGGAAGCCCGGCGCGGCCCAGCGCCAATCGGGGGCCAGCGCGATGATCACCACGCCCGCCAGCCCCAGGTACCAGCCGGGCAGCAACAGGCTGCGCGTCCCCCATCGGTCCGCCAGGATGCCCGCCGGCAGGATGAACAGCAGGCGGCCCAGCCCCCACATGCCGATCACAAAGCCGGACTGGGCCGGAGTCGCGCCCAGGTATTCCAGGTAAAGCGGCTGGATGAACATCCACAGCCCTTCGCCGATGCCCCACAGCGCAAACGACAGCAGTACCCGGCGCGAATCGCGCCCTACATCATTCCACAGGGTGAACAAATCGGTTTCCTCGATGTAATTGGCGATGGTTTCTATCGGCTGCGCGCCCGGATGAAGTCCCATACCAGCGCGTAGACCGCTTCGCGTTCGACATCCTGGGTCAGCACGTGGCCGCTTTCTTCCAAAACATGCACAACGACATCGGTGCTGCGCACGCCCTGGCGCACCAGGTCGAGATTCTCCAACGGGACGGTGCGATCCTTGCGCGAATAGAGCAGCAGCAGGGGCACGGTGATCTTTGGAAGCACGGGGAGCATGTCCTGCATCAGCGCGTAGAGCTGGGCCACCGACGCGATGGGCGTGAATTCGTACGCCATGCGCCCATAATCCGGGCGGCCCTGCGCGCGCTGAATTTCGCGCACGCGCTGGTCCAGGGGGCTTGAACCGGCGTTGTTCGCGCGGTAACGCCGCACAAAACGGACTACCCTGGCGTAACGCATCGGAACCTGGGGGATCACCAGCGGTGCGGCCATGATCACCGCCCCATCGATCAGCCCTTCCGCCGCGATGCGCAGGCTCAGCGTCCCGCCCATCGACAGGCCCACCGCGAAGACGGTGTGGCAGTGCGCCCGAACCAGCGCCACGCCGTCGAGCACGCTCTCGTACCAGTCGTGCCAGTGCTGGCGCGCCATCTGCGCCGGGTTAGTCCCATGCCCGGCCAGACGCGGCACGAACACGGTCAGCCCGCGCTCGTGCAGGTATTCGGCCTGCCAGCGCATCTCCTCCGGCGAGGCGGTGAAGCCATGCACACACACGCAGCCCACCTCGCCGCCGGTGAGCCAGATCGGGGCGGTGCCGGGGTGCAGCTTTGGCAGTGCCTTGGGCTGAGGGATTTCGGGCATGGGGCTGGCCATCTCCTGGGTGGGTGATCAACACACTGGGGCGGAGTCTACCACGCGCCGGGCAAGTTCTCCAGAGTCAGGCTGGGCGCGCCCAGGGCGATTATCCTGCCCCGGCGCTGGTGTTCGGTGGCGAATGGGTGGCGGGGGCGTTTATAATCCCAACGCACCTTGCAGCCCACAACGCGAGCGATGAGCGTGATTTACCCCTTGAGGTCGTTCAAGCATCTCTCTGGCCGCTTCTGGCGGAGGCTGCGGCGCGCGCTGCGTGCGCTGTGGATCGGCGGGCTGCGGCTGGCGTTGCTGCTGGCATTGCTGGGCATCCTCGGCGATGGTGAGTCGGTCGATCGATCGCTGCGTGGGCGGGTGACGGCGCTGGCGCGGCCCTACCTGTTCGATTATGTGGGCTGGGAAGTGGACGCGCTGTGGGTCAAGCTGCGCCAGGAAGTGCTGGGCGTGCATCCCTACCTGGATGATGACACCCACCGCGCGCTGGTGCTGTCCTATCTCGACCGGGTGGCACAGGCGATGCAGCTTGACCAGCAGATCACCCGGATTTATGCCGATCCCACCGTGACCGATGCCGCCGCGGCCTCGGCGGACCTGCGCGCCCAACGCGACGCGCTGCGCTGTGCGCTCGAAGCCGATCAACCGCTGGTCGAGGGCGTGATCGAGAGCCAGGTCTCCGCCGTGTTGGCCGATGAAGGATTCGCAGTGTTGGGGCAGGTGTTGCCACCGGTCTCGATGCACTTCAGCCCGCTGCCCACCGAGCTAATTGTCTCCCCGCGCGACCGGATCGCGTTCGAGGTCGGGCTGGAGCTGGTCGCGCTGGCGGTGGATGAGCGCGCCGCACTCGAAGACCGGATCGACTCCGCGCTGGATGTGTCATCACTGGTGGTGCCGCTGGGCGGCTTGAGCCTGTTCCCCAGCATGATTATTGAGACTGCCCAGCCCGCGCGTGCCTTCGAAGTCACCGCTCACGAGTGGTCGCACCACTACCTGGTCTTCGCTCCGCTCGGCCTGGAATACAGCGCCAACCCGGAAACCCGCATCATCAACGAGACGGTCGCCACCTTCGCCGGGCGCGAGATTGCGCAGAAGGTCATCGCCCGGTTTTACCCGGAACTGCCGATTCCTCAGTATCCCTCATTCCTGGATGCGCCCGCCGCCGGTGCTTCTGCGGCTGAACCGGCGACCACAGAGCCGCCGCGCGACCCCGACGAGCCGCCGCCCTGGGACTATGGCCGCGCCATGCACGCGACTCGCGCCCAGGTGGATTTTTTGCTGTGGCAGGGCAAGGTCGAAGCTGCCGAACTCTATATGGAAATCCAGCGCCGCGAGTTTGTCCGGCGCGGCTACACCATCCGCAAGCTGAACCAGGCCTATTTCGCGTTTTACGGCGGCTATCAGGGCGCGCCGGGCGCGGGCGGCACCGATCCTATCGGCCCGGCAGTGGAAGAGCTGCGGCGCTTGAGTCCCGATTTTAAGACATGGCTGGATACATTGAGCGGCATCACCACCCGTGCCGAGTTGCTGGCCGCCGTCGAATCGGCGCGCTAACGCGGCGCGCTAACGCGGCGCGTTGAGTACATCTACACCGCCGCCATGTCCCATTCGCACAACAGCCGGGCCAGCAGCGCAGCCCGGCGCGGCAGCGACCGCACCTGGACCTGTTCATGCGCCGCGTGAAGTCCATCGCCCGCCGGACCCAATCCATCCATGGTGGGGATGCCCATCGCCGCTGTGAAGTTGCCGTCGCTGGCTCCGCCGCTGCCCTCGTGGATGATCTCCATGCCCAGCGACGCACCGATGGCCTGCACCTGGGCCACCACGCGCCGCATCTGGTCGTTGAACTCCATCGGGCCGCGGTCGATGCCGCCCTCAATCGCCAGTTCTGCGCCGGGCAGCACCGGCTGCATCGCGCGGATGGCCCCATCCACGCGCGCCGCTTCGCTCGCCTTGAGGAAACGCACATCGACCACCATCGTTGCATCCGGCGGGATGACGTTGGCGGCAAACCCGCCGTTCAACCGTGTCACCGAGACCGAGGTGCCATTGGGCAGGTCGTTGAGCGCATTGAGGAACAGAGTCTGGTGGGCGGCTTCGACCAGCGCGTTGATCCCGGCTTCGGGTGCGTTGCCCGCATGAGAAGCGCGCCCCTTCAGGGTGATGTCGTAGCGCCCGATGCCCTTGCGCCACGATTTGAGCGCCTCAGACGGGGTGCCCGGCTCCATGACCAGCACCAGGCCGACCTGGGCCGCCGTCGCCTCGATCAGCCCGCGCGAATAGGGGCTGCCGATTTCTTCGTCCGGCGTGAACAGCGCCCAGATCGGGCGGTTGGGCATTTCGCCCCGGTCCTGTAGACCGCGAATCGCTTCGAGTGCGACTACGATGCCGCCTTTCATATCGGCCACGCCCGGCCCAAACAGCAAGCCGCCTTCCTCGCGCAGCGGCATAGTCTCCAGCGTGCCAACCGGCCACACGGTGTCCATGTGGCTCAGCAGCAGGATCGGCGCACCGGGTGCATCGGCGTTCCATTTTGCCAGCCGTGCGATGGCTGCGTTGCCCAGCGTCACCGGCTCGACGGATGCGCCCAGCCCGGCAGCAAGACCCTGGATATGCTCGCCCAGGCGGTTGAGATGTTCCGGGCTGTGCGAGGGGGACTCAAGCCCGGCCAACTGCCGCAGCAGGGCGACCATGCGAGCCTGTCGCGCGTAGAAAAATTCGAGAAGTTCGGCCATGATTCAATACTCACTTTGGGCGGGACGGAGTCAGCGCCGCTCCGCACGGTCTGCGATGCAGGGACGATGGCGGGCGACTATACCACATCGCGCCCATCTGGGGGACCCTGTTTCGATGTGGTCATTTGCACGAAAACTTCGCCCGACTCACTCGCCAACCACCCGCAGACACGCTATACTGCGCGCATGGATAATCGACCTTCTTCGGGGACTGCCGCCACGGTAGTCAGCATGTGGGGCGCAATGCTCGGCGGAGCGATAGGCGCGTCAGTGGGCCTGTTTGGGGGCAGCTGGCTGGTCTCGTCGTCGCTGGGCTTTGTTGCTGGATTCATGTGCAGCGTGATCACGGTCAGCGGCTTGCTGGCGCTGAGTTATATCGTGTCCTCGATGATCGGCACCGAGTTCGAGGATATGCCCATCGGCTGCCCGACCAGCAGCCAGCTCAGCGGGTTCCTGGGCGGCTTCGCCGGGGCCATCGGGGCCGTGATCCTGGCGCATTTTGGCGCGTCGCGCCTGCAGGCGCGCTCCGGTGCGTTTGCCTTGTGTTGGAGCATCACCGCGTTTTTGCCGGTCATCATGGCGCTGATCGTGGTGCGGTTGGCACGTTATCGGGCTGCACATCCCGAACTGCCGGCCTGGATGCGCCCTATCGAAGAGCGAATCACGCGGTGGTATGAGCGCTACAACCCGAATCGCCGGTACTAAGCCCCAAACTGGCGCGCCGGGGTGAGCGCGCTATACTTCCCAGCATGACACTCGACCTGCGACATTCTCTCAAGCCCGTGATGTGGCGCGCCGCCTTGCTCATCGTGCTGGCGCTGTTGAGCGCGTGCGGTCCCGCTGCCGACGTGATCGGCGACCGCAAGCCGCCCACACCCACACCCGGACCGCGCACCACGGCCACGCCTGGCGGCAGGCTCTCGGTGTGGTTGGTGACGCCGACCGGCCAGTTCGCGCCGCCGTTCACACCCACACCCGGATCGGTGCAGGGCGGTAACCCGGTCGGCCCGGCGGCCACCGCCACCGCCGCGCAGGCCACCATCGCCGCCGCCACCGCGACCGCCGCCGCCCCACTCGCCGCGCCCTACTATCAGCCGGATGAATGCCCGGTTCCGGGCGCGCCTGCTCCGCCCCCGCGCCCCGCTACCTTCGATGATTACAGCGTGGTCATTGGCCGCTTCCTTTCGGGCGGTGGATCGTCCACCGTGCTCGAAGCGACGCTGCGTAACTGGGGCGCACTCACCGATCGCGGCGGGGTCGTACAGGCCGACACCGATCTAACGGGCGATGGGGTGCGTGAGGTGATCGTGACGCTGTATAACCCGCAGACCTATACCGAAGAGGCGCTGCTCAACGCGGGTGTGCTGCTGGTTTACGGCTGCGACGACGGCGGATACCGCCTGTTATACCGCACCTCGTTCAACCCCACCGTGTCGCTGCCCGAACTGCTGCGCGTGGGCGATATGAACGCCGATGTGCGCGCCGAACTGGTCTTCATGACGCAGACCTGCAACGGCACCAGCTGTATCTCCGATGCAAAAATACTCACCTGGAACAGCATCGTGGGCAGCTTTGAAGAACTCAACATCGGGCAGGTCATCGCCATCAACGGGCGCATTGGCATCGCGGATGTCGACGGCGACGGCGTGCTCGAACTCACCGCCCAGATCAACCCGCCCGGCTCAACCGCTGCCGGTCCGCCGCGCGCCGTGATCGATACCTGGGACTGGAACGGCGAGGATTACGTGCTGGCCCTGCGTGAACAGGAACAGACGCGCTACCGGATCCATGCAGTTTACGAAGCGGATGATATGATGCGTGCCGGGCAGTTGCGCAGCGCGATCACGGCGTATGCCAACCTGCGCGATAACCGCAGCCTGCAAAGCTGGACCGGGGTCAGCGATGAGGCCGCTCTGCGCGCCTATGCAGCCTGGCGCATCGTGATCGCTTTTGCCCAGTTGAACAGCCCGCGCGCTGAGGACTGGGTCGCCCTGCTGAACAACGAAAGCCCACCCGGCTCGACCGGCGCGGCATTTGCGCAGATGGCATCGGCGTTCATGGATAACTTCCGCGCGACCGGCGATGCACGGGCCGCGTGTGCGGCGGCGCTGAGCACCGGGGCGAGCGTCAGCGCGCTGGGCCTGATGAACAGCTACGGCTACAACAACCGGACCTATACGCTCAACGATCTGTGCCCGTTCTAGGCGGCTGACTACCTCAGCGGGTGGGCCGGGGTGCTGCAAGAGCCGCACCCCGGAGAGTTGACGGGCGGATCTCAGGCTTTTTCCACCGGGTATTGAATCTCCATCACGCCGGTATGATCGGCACTGTCCCACTGGGGCGGGCGCAGATAGATCTCGCGCACCGGTCCCACCAGGCGATAGGCGTTTTGCTCAATCCACCGGGTAATTGCCCCATGCAGGTTTCCCACCGCGCCAAAATCATCGTAGCTGCCGTGATAAACCGCATAAGCGACGGTCGCTGCGGGCAGGGGATGCACACTCGCCGCCCCCTGGTCTGCGATGATTTCGGCAGGTGGCTCAACCCGGTAGGCCATCTCCACATCGATGCCGCCGGTATCCCCGGAATAGTAGAGCGCGAGCGAAACGCCGTCGGTTTGAAGCGCGTGTGCCTCAATCAGCTTGCAGGCAGCGCCGTTGAGCGCTATGCAGCGATCGCGCATGAATTCAGGGGATGGCACGACCTCGCGCGCGCCGGCCACCGTGATCGCCTCAACCTGTTTGATCAGTACGTCAATGTCTGGCATTTTTCCCTCCTGTTCGATCTGCCTGAGCCGGATTTCCACCTGGGCGAGCCTTTCGCGGGCGTCGTCTACCTGCTGCTGAAGCTGCGCTCGCCGCAGCCGCAGCATCCCGCGCAGTTCGTCCGCGTTCAATGAGTCGTCCACCATCTGCCGCACCTGCTCAAGCGTGAAGCCGAGATCGCGCAGGGCCAGAATCCGGTTGAGACGTGGAAGCTGGTCGAAGGCGTAATAGCGGTAGCCGGTGAACGGATCGACATGGTGCGGCACGAACAGCCCGATATCGTCATAGTGGTGCAGTGTTTTGATGGAAACACGCGCCAGCCGCGCAAAATCCCCGATTTTGAACATGATGGTCCCTCCACACACCTGTAGTATGGGGCCTCCGGCAGCCGGAGAGTCAAGAGGCTGTTTGCCAGCAAGCTGCAAACCGGCATGGTCAATTACGCCGGGTATGGTATAATACAATTAATCCAAGGGGGTGATCTTGGATTCGACATGGGAGAACGGTCGTAGGTTGCAAGCCGAGGCGCTCTACCCTCGTAAATCCAGAGCAAAACAATAAGTGCCAACCAGAGCACTCCTCGTCTCGCTATGGCTGCGTAAGACAGCCTAGCCAGACACCGGTCACCTGCGGGTGACCCGTCTGCCCCAACCGTGCCCGTCCGGGTGGCAAGCAGGCGTCACAAAAGCACGGGCTGCGCAGCCTAAGCGCCGATAATGGCTGCTAAGACAGAATCGGCTAGTACGGGGAAAACCTCCGTGGGCTTGGGTTCCCCCCGTGCGAATGTGATAAGCCCACTACGCTTGTAGACGCCTATTGGTCGGCTCTTGTGGACGAGGGTTCGAATCCCTCCACCTCCACCAGGCACCCCGCCGCGCCGCTCGAAAACTCCGGGCGGCGTGTGTGTTTGTTCATGGGCGGGCGTTGGTGCTCATGCAAGTGTCCCGATGTGGTATGATCGCCCGCAAACATGCCCCGCCACCACGAAAGGATGCTGCCATGCGTTATGGCGTCTACCTGCCCATCTTCGGACCCTACAGCGATCCGCGCACGCTGGCCGACCTGGCCCGCGAGGCCGAAGCCGCCGGTTGGGATGGATTCTTCCTCTGGGACCATCTCACCGGGCGCGACCAGGCGTATGACTGCCTCGATCCCTGGATCGCGCTGGCGGCCTGCGCCATGACGACGAACCGCGTCACGCTGGGCGCGCTGGTGACTCCTATCGCCCGCCGCCGCCCCTGGAAACTGGCCCGCGAACTCACCACGCTCGATCACCTGAGCGGCGGGCGTATGATCTTCGGCGTGGGCCTGGGCAGCGGGCGCGCCGATGAATGGGACCACTTTGGCGAAGAGACCGATATGAAGGCGCGCGCGGCCATGCTCGATGAAGGCCTGGCCGTGATTGAGGGGTTGTGGAGCGGGCAGCCCTTCAGCTACCTGGGGACGTATTACACCGTGCGCGACGCCCATTTTCTGCCGGTCCCCGTTCAGCAGCCGCGCATCCCGGTATGGGTTGCCGGGTACTGGCCGCACAAAGCGCCACTGCGCCGCGCTGCCCGCTGGGATGGCGCGTTCCCGCTCTTCAGTGCGGGCGGGGTTGGCGAACTGGGCGAGTTCAGCGAATCGGCGGCATTTGTGCGAGCAGAGCGTGAACGGCTGGGCGCTGATGGCCCCTACGACATCGTCTATCGCGGCATTCGCGGCGCGGATGAATCGTTGGAGCAGTGGGGCGAACGCGCGGCCCGGTTCGAGGCGGCGGGCGCGACCTGGTGGCTGGAGCACATGATGCCCACCATGTTCGGCGGTGACTGGGGCCGCTGGCCGCTCGACGCCATGCACACGCGCATCACCGATGGCCCGCCGCGACGGTGATCGTGATATACACCGAGGGGCCACTGCGCGCGCGGATACTGCGTCGAGGCCCCTCGTGAAGATGGGTGATCTCTCGGCGGAAAAATCCTGGTTACGAGCGGTTGGCGCGTTCCTCGGCTTCAACTTGGTCGATCAGCGCGCTTTCGCGGTCCAACTGGCGGAAGCGGTAGGCCATCCACGCAATCATCGCCAGCAGCAGGAAGGCCATCAGCCCATACCCCAGCAGCATGTAGTCGGCATTGTTGCCCATGAGTCCTTCTCCTAACCCATTTCTGCCAATACGTTGAGCTTGCGCTGCTGCACGTACTCGCTGTAATTTTCCAGGCGGATGCGCCACCAGACCAGCGCCCAGGTCACAAACGTGAAGACAAACAGGTTGAAAAAGAGCGTGTTGCGGATGCGCGGCGTCACATCAAACGAGCCGGTCGGGTCGGCAGCAGTCGGCCCGGCCACCACCGGGTGAATCGTATCCGGCTTGACACGGATGATGACGATGGTGAAGATCACGCTGGCGAAGGCGACGATGCCATAGACCGCTGCGAAGCGCCGCCGTCGCTCCGGGTCTTCGATCCCGGCGCGCAGCATCAGGTAGGCGGCATAGGCCAACCACATGATGGTGACGCTGGTCAGGCGCGGGTCCCAGGTCCACCATGTATTCCAGATCGGCCTGGCCCAGGCCGAGCCGGTGACGATCGTGATCAGCGCGAAGCCCAGGCCGATCTCGACGCTGGCCAGCCCGAAGGTATCCCACCTGGGCAGGCGGGTGCGCAGGTACTGCGCGCCCGCGACGACCACCGCTGTGAAGCACAAGAAGGCCCCCAGGAACGAGCCAAGATGGATGTAGAAAATGCGCTGGACTTCGCCCTGGTCTTTTTCTGGCCCTACATAGAAAAAGTTCATCAGCATCGCCAGCACAAACAAGCCCACCGTCGCATAGCTCAAAGCGTGCAGCGCGCGCGTGCGTTGGGGAGAATAGCTCATGATGTCGTCTGCTCCTTCGCAAACTTGAGATCGTGTACCCTTATGATTACAGCAAAGTCAGCGCCGGTTGCCAACTTCGTGTGCGACGATCGCTAGAAGTCGAGGCCCAACCGGCTGGCGACCACTTCGGCGATGTCTCGCACTGCCGGGCCGCCGGTAGCCTGCGCGTCCTGGCTGGCGTCGCTGAGCATCCGCAGGCAGAAGGGACAGCCCACCACCACAGATTCCGCGCCGACCGCTGCGGCTTCGGCGTAGCGCGCCGCGCTGATCTTGCCCTGGCCGGGTTCTTCCTCTTTCCAGAACTGGCCCCCGCCCGCGCCACAGCACAATGACCGGCTGCGGCTGCGCGGCATCTCGGTGATGGCGACGCCGACCGCGCCCAGGGCGTGACGCGGCGCATCATACACGCCGTTGTGCCGTCCCAGGTAGCAGGGGTCGTGGAAGGTCACGTTGAGCGTATCGCGCGCGGCCAGCGGCAGGCGTCCGGCTCGCAGCAGTTCGTCGATGAACTGCGAGTGATGCACGACCTCGTACTGGCCGCCAAACGTCGGGTATTCCTTGCCCAGCGTGTGGAAACAGTGCGGGCACGTGGCGACGATCCGCCTGGCTCCGACCCCGTTGAGCGTGGCGATATTGGCCTGGGCCATCTCGTAAAACAGGTATTCGTTCCCGGCGCGGCGCGCCGAGTCGCCGGTGCAGCTTTCGGATTCGCCCAGCACCGCAAAATTGACTTTCGCGGCGTGCAGGATCTGCACAAAGGCGCGCGCGATCTTCTGACCGCCCGGATCAAACGCCCCGGCGCAGCCCACCCAGAACAACACCTCAAAATCCGGGTTGTCTTCGACGGTGGGGACCTCCAGCCCATTGGCCCACTCCATGCGGCTGCTGCCGATCTGCCAGGGATTGCCGTTGTTTTCCATGCCCCGGAACGCGCCCTGCAGCTCGTCGGGGAAGCTGCCCTGCACAAGCACCTGGTCGCGCCGCACATCGACGATGTCGATCATCGGCTCGTTGCCCACCGGGCAGATTTCCACGCACGCCCCACAGGTGGTACAGCCCCACAGGGCCGAGTGTGACAGCATGAAGTCGGTTAACAGGTGTGGTGAGGGTTCACCGGCGGCCAGTGCCGCCATGTGTGCCCTGATCTCGTAGCGCTTGTTGATTTCGAGCGCCGACGGCGATAGTTCTTTGCCGGTGATGTAGGCGGGGCAGACTTCCTGGCAGCGGTTGCACATGATGCAGGCGAAGGCGTCGAAAATCTGCGTTTTCGACAGGTGCTCCAGCCGGGCCGCGCCGAACTGTTCCTGGTCCTCGTCTTCGAAGTCCAGCGGCTCCAGCGCCCCCAGCGAAACACGGTCCGGGCGCGTGAGGTAATTGGCCGGCCCCATGAACAGGTGCGCGTGTTTGCTATAGGGGAAATAGGGGATAAACGCCAGGATCGTGCCGAGCGCCAGCCACCACATCGCGTGTTCGCCCACTTCCAGCGCCGAATGATCGAGGCCGCTCCACACACCGGAGAGCGCATTCGCCACCGGCTGCCAGCGGTCGCTGCCGTTCAGCGCAACCCAGAATGTCTCGCCGAGGAAGCGCGCGCCGACATGAGTCACGATGAACAGGCCGACAATCAGGGAATCGCGCTGCACACCGGCGCGCGCGCGCGGATGCACCAGCACATTCTCGCGGATCGCCAGCGCGGGGGCCTTCGCCACGAACCGGCGGATCAGAAAATAGGCCATGCCCACCAGGATCAACACGCTGAGGATGTCTCCGGCCAGCCGGTAGAGATCGCCGATCCATCCCGTGCCCAGGAAGGTCACATCAAAGAAGCCCTCGATCAGGTCTCCGACGTTAGCCAGGAAGTAGAACAGGAAGCCCCACACCACGAAGCCATGCATCAGGCTGGTGGCGGGCCGTGCGCTGAAGACCGTGCGCTGGGTGATGGTCACCTCCAGTGCGCGCCACACCCGCCTGGGCAGGTGATCGAAGACCAGCGCACCGGTCCCCCGCTGAATGATGCGGGCGGCCTGGCGGAAATAGCGTTGGGCGAGGTAAAGGGATGCCGCTGCCAGGAGGATAAAGAGGATTTTTTCAACCGGAGTAAGCATATTCTCTTTCCTTCAAATGGGGTGCGGATAGTTCACGAGCCGCTGCCGGGCGTGCCGTTCAGAGGACCCATCAGGCGCTGACGGAGTTTTGCCGCCAGAAAGGTTTGCAGCCAGATCATCATTTGATCGTTGATGTGAGGGGGAATCGCCAGGGCGAGCACCTGCATTTGCTCGGCCAGGGTCAGGCAGGCACACAGCAGGTCTTCCTGGCGCGTCTCTTGCAGAGCTTTTTCGACATACTGGTGGAGCACCGGCTCGGCAAAGACGCCGAGCATCTCGTAGATCGGCTCGCGTTCGTCGTGAACCAGGCTGTGCGTGATCTGGATCATCACCGAGACGACCATATTGGCGTTGATGATCAAGCTGATCGGCAGCGCTTGCTCCAGCAGCAGCATGATATCGGTCAGCAGGTCGAGCATATCCTCGATATCCATGTTGCTCTGAGTCAGCAGGCGCAGCGGCAGCAGCGCTTCATCGGGAGCCACTTCCCAGGTTTCGCCGGTCGGCGGCACAAAGACATTGACGATCCCGGCCAGTTCGTTCGCCAGGTCCATCAACTGCTCGACGTCGATTTCCAGGGGCTGACGGTCAATGTCCTTATCGTCTTCATCTCTGGGGCCTTCATCAAGGTTAAATGCCCTGCCGAAGTCACCCGCGTCATAGCCGGGGCGGCGATCGGCCAGGACCATATACGGCCACCGCTCAGGCTGTCGCTCGCTGTTCTGCTGGAGGTAATCGAGCAGCAGGTTCACGGCGAAGCAGTTGCCAAACACCGTGAATTCGTAGCGCGAATAGGGGTTGAGCCACGCCCACCAGTTGATCCAGTCGGCCTTGACCTGTTCGGGACGGGGGCCTTCATACAGGTAGCGTCCCAGGCGTTGCATGGCCAGGGTTTGCCACATCCAGATGCGGTGCTCAAGCATTTCGTCCCAGGTGATCTCGGTGGGTACCGTGTCATCCAGCGACAGGATGCCATGTTTGGGCGAAAGCACCAGGATGTGATCGTACTGCTGGTCCTGGGCATCGATGCAGGCCTGCTGGAAGGCATCGCCGCCGTAAAAATCGCGCGGAAGCTGCGGCTGGGTGGCATAAGTCTGGCTGGCGACGATGAGCGCCACGCGCCGCCGGACCTGGGTATTGTATTGCTGATACATCGGCGCGGCTGCCGGGTCGATGGTGAGCCGGTAGATATGCCAGCGCTGGCGTCCTTTGCCGCGCGCGATGGTGCCATCGAGCTGGCGGAAGCTGGCAGAAAACGTCTGGTGATCCTGCTGCTGCCAGGCCAGGTCGAGCAGGGCATCGGGCGAGATTCCGATCCGCCCGGCCACGCCGCCTTCCCAGTGAATTTGCCCTTCAGCATCGAAGCGCAGGCCGCGCAGGCCCAGCCCATAGAGGGCCGCCGCCAGCCAGATTCGCTGCGAGATTTGCTGCTTGCTCTCGTGCGACCGGGTTTTTTCGACGATCCAGCGCGCCTGCTCGCGGTCGGCGGGAGTGGCATCCGCTGGCGTTTGCTTGAGCCAGGCGCGCGCCGCTTTTTGCAGATTGGTCACTACGTTGGCGCGCTCATCGTGCGAAAGGGTGATATCGACATATTCGATCTTCAGCCACCCGGCGAGAAGCAGCGTCATGGCGCGGTCATCCGGTTGGTCACGCACCGGTTCCTGAGACCCCACGATGTGCACCAGGTCCTCAGGCGCGATGGTCACCTGTTGCAGCCGGCACGGCACCGCCTGCTGTTCCAGCAGCGAATCCAGGACGGTTTGGCTTTTTGTACTCATGGGCGGTTTCTCCGCGGGGCGCATCCGACTTGTTCACAGCACGCCATATTCGCGACAAGTGTACACGATTTTAGGCGGCGCTGCGTATATTGGGCTGATGAAGTTGGCCGATAGTTGGGCGGAGGCGACACATCCGCTCAGCGGGGAACCAGCGCTCCCCGCGAGGTGATGGCTCGAACAGGGCGATGAGCGCCGCGGCTATTCTTCGACCACAAAATCGAACAGGGCGTAAGCCGCCGCGATGAACATCACATCCGAAATGGCCAGCAGTTGCAGCCACGATCCCCATTCATCCGCGCCTTTGCCCTCCAAAATGGCGGAACTGGCCCGGACCGCGCTGATCAGCACGGGCAGCACCACCGGCAGCAGCAGGATCGGCAGCAGGGCTTCGCGCGCTCGCGAATGAACGGTCATGCTGCTCAGCAGGGTGCCGACGGCGGTATAGCCGATGCTGCCCAAAACCACCACCAGCACCAGCAGCGGTTTGACCAAAGACACATTGAACATCACCGTGAGCAGCACCAGCAGCACCAGCCCGATCACCAGCACAAACAGCAGGGTGCCGATCATCTTGCCGAAGAACAGCGCGCTGCGCGGGATGGGGGCAAGCAGCAGGGCGTCGAGACTGCCGCGATCTTTTTCAGCGGCCAGGCTGCGGCCCAGCCCCAGGATGCCCGCGAAGACGATGGTCACCCACAGCACGCCGGTGACCGTGTTCTGGCGTGCCTGGGCGTCCAGTTCCAGCGCGATGCTGAACACCATCACCGTCATGAGGGTGAACAGCAGCATCGAGTTGATTAACTCGCGGCTGCGGAATTCGGAGCGCAGGTCTTTAGCGGCGATGCCCCACACGGCGCTCCAATACGGCGTCACCGGGCGGCGGCGCACAGTCTGCATGTCAGTCTGCCCGGCAGGGTGGGATTCGACAGTGGAGTGTTCGAGTTCTGTGGTCATCGGGTAGAGGCCGCCCCTGTCACATCGGCATAGAGCGCGGGCAACTGCGCAGGATCAATCGTGCTGGTCGGGGCGTCGAACGCGATCTTTCCCCGGCTGAGGATGGCGATCCGGTCGGCCAGGGCATGCCCCCGGTGCAGGTCGTGCGTGGTCATGACGACCGTCCGCCCACTGACGGCCACTTCGCGCAGCAGGTCATCGAGCAGCGCGGCAGCATCGACATCCAGGCCCGTATACGGCTCATCGAGCAGCAGCACCGCCGGATCGTGCAGGATCGCCCGCGCGATGGCGAGCCGCTGCTGCATCCCCCGGCTGAAAGTGCGCACCACGTCGCGCGCCCGGCGGCGAAGCCCCACGCGCTGCAGCAGGTCATCCACGCGTGCCCGTCGGGTCTCGGCGGGCAGATCGTACATCTGCGCGAAGAACATCAGGTTTTCCTCGGCGGTCAGGGTGTCATAGAGCAGCGTCATGTGGCTCACGACGCCCAACTGCGCGCGCACGCGGTCCGCTTCGCCCGGCAGGTCCCATCCGCCGATGCGTACGACGCCCGCCGTAGGCCGCGCCAGCGCGCCCAGGATGCGCAGCAGTGTTGTCTTGCCCGACCCGTTTGGCCCCAGCAGAGTCACAAATTCGCCGCGCTCGACGTTGAAATCCAGCTTGCGCAGCACGGGATTGACCCCGAACGTTTTGACGAGCGCCTGAACCTCGATCATGGCCTGCCCTTGTGTGGAAAAAGAAGGTGAACGGCTTTGTTTGCAGGGGCGGAGCCGGTGCCCGTCTGGCAAATGACTCCGCCCCTGTTCACTGTGCGAAAAATATGGGCAGCCTGCCCCTACGACTCGTCGTCGTCGCCGAGCAGGGGCAAAAGCTGGTCGGCAACCATCGCGCGCCGCTGCTGGTACGTGTCATCATCCAGCGTACCCGCCGCGCGTGCATCGTCCAGTTCCACCAGCGCCGCCAGCAGCGCTTCTTTGCCGTCGGAGGTGCGGGGCGGGGTCCATCCATCCGCGGCGGCAACCGCCGCGCCGACGCCCTGCTGCACCATCGCACGCTGACGCCACCACAGCACGCCCGCCAGCGCCAGGATCGACAGCCCCAGCACGAACAGCGCAATGGGCAGCAGGTCCGTCTGGCCGGTATCGGCTTTGGCAGGTTCCGGCGAAGCCGCGATCACATCGATGGTGCGGGTGGGCCGCCCGGTGAGGGTGAAAACCAGCCGCTCATCCGCGCTGACGGCCCGGATCAGGTCGTGAGCTTTCACCAGCGTAAAATCGCGCTCCGGGTTGATGACTTCATCCGCCCCCAGCTCACTGATGTGGAAGCCGCCCGCCGCGACCCGGTAGCGGAACTCGCCTTCGGCATCGAACTGGTCGCTGCTGAAGCTCACCGTGTCGTTGGGGATCAGGATCGCGCCGTCGATAACCGGGAAGTTGATGGCGGTATCGATCACCGCCTGGTCTTCGTAGGGCAGATAGTAAGCGATGGTGATGCTGTGCACCTGCCCAGGCCGGAGCGGCCAGGTATCCTTGACCACCGGCACGCCGTCCACCAGGTCCACCTGGAAACGGTTGCTGCCCTCGGTCTGCATGGGCTGGATGCCAAACGCGCCGGGCGGCAGGTCCACCGGCACCGAGACCAGCCACCCCGTATTGGCGACTTCGTCCGTCGTCACGATGCGGTCGCCGGTGTTGACCAGTTCCAACGAGAGCCAGACTTCCACCCCAAACTCGTTGATCGGTGCGAAGTTGATCAACATTTGCGCCCAGCGCACCTGGATCGACGCGCGGTCGGTGGTGCGTTCGTAGACGGTGACATCCTGGGTGAGCGTTTTCTCGGTCCCTTCAATCGCGCTGATCTGCACTCCTTGCGGGACCCCGGCATAATTGACGCGGATCAGGTAAATGTTACCCGCCGCGCGCGCCACCTGGTTGACCTCGTATGCGCCGCCCTCGCTGGTGACAGCGCTGTACTGGCCGACCAGGCTGCCTGCGCTGTTGAGCACCAGCAGGTCAATGGCCAGCCCGGCGGGGATCGTCTCGCCGTTGGTGGTGCCCTGCACCACGCGCCCGCGCACGGTCAGCACATTGTCCTGCCCGGTGATGGGCGCGGCAGCCGCCGCCGCGGTCGGCGTCACCGAGTTCAGGCTTTCCGCGGTCGGTCGTCCTTCGGCTTCGGCAATGAAGGCTACGATGCTGGCCAGCTCAAATTCGCTGAACTGACCGGCATAGGAAGGCATCACGTTCTGGTACCCCTCCAGCACGTATGCGCCCGGATCGACAATCGACTGGTAAATATAGGCGGCTTTGTCCAGCCCTTCGACTCGGTTCCCGGCGTCGGCGATGGTGGTGAACAGACTCGGTCCGACGCCATCCTCGCCGCCATGACACTGCACACAGTTGGCCAGGAACAATTCGCGCCCCAGCGTGCGATCGGGCGCTTGCGTAGCGTTTGCTGCCGGGGCATCGCTGGCCGGGGCTGCCGTACCTGAAGGCGCAGTTGCTTCTGCCGGGGTCTCTGCCGCCGATGCTGACGGCGTCGGGGACACTGCCGGCGTATTGGTCGGCCAGATTTGCACTTCGTCCACGATTTTTGGCTCGCCCGACATATTGACGCCACAGGCGCTCAACAGGGCGGCCACCAACACCATAACGATAAGCCATCGTTTCCGCATAGGGATTCCATCCACCAGGAGCAAGGAAGAACACAAACCGGCGATCACGACCGGGTGCGGTCGAGTCGCCGGCGAAATTCGGCTACTGCATCATCGATCCGGGCGTGCTGCGCGGCGATCTCCTCTTCGAGCGCATCCAGGCGCTGCATGATGGCCACTCCCAGCCGCACCAGGCCCTCGCGCTGGGCGATGTACATCTCCGGCGCAATTTTACCTGTATCGAAATCAAAGTCGAGATCGCGCAGGGCGCGCAGCACGCGCATTTTCTCCGCCCAGAGCGTTTCGTAAGCGCGGTTCTGGCGGTCGGTGCCGCGCAAGTGCCCACCCGCCGGCGCGAGGTCCTCCTCCCGCGCCAACCAGGGCAGCAGCGTCACCGCCGCGCCCGCCGCCGCCAGAAGTACCGCCAGAATGATCCCTGTGATCGACATACCCGTCTCTTTACTGTGTGCGTGATTTGTTCCCGCGCCGCTATCCTGCCCGCGCGCGCTCGATGGCTGCGCGCAGCTCACTGGCATTGGGCGAAGAAATGAAGTGCTTGATGATCTCGCCCTTGCCATTGATGACAAATGTCTCTGGAATGCCCGTGATCCGGTAGGCTTTCTCCATGCGCCCGCCTTCGTCTGGGGCGTGCGGATAGGTCAGGCCATACCTGGCGATGTACTCAAATACCGCGCTGTCGGTATCTTCGGTGTTGACGCCGAGAAAGACCACGTCGCGGTCCCGGTACTCGTTCCAGATTCGCTCGAACATGGGAGCTTCTTGCTGGCAGGGGATGCACCAGCTTGCCCAGAAATTGAGCACGATAGTTTTGTTTTCCAGCGCCGCCAGCGAAAGCCGCTCACCGGGCATGGCAAGCTGGTCGAGTGACCAGGTGGTGATGGCAAAATCGGGCGCTTTGCCTTCGGTGGGGGTGGGCTTGTTACGCTCGATCAAGGCATAGGCGATCACGCCCAGCAGCACCACCACGCCCAGCAGCAGCGCCACACCCACCGCCGAAAAGCGCTGCTGCACCTGGGCGGGGCGCTCACCGGCGACCTCTTCCAACCAGTCCGGCAGATCGGGGGTGTTCGGGTCGGGGTTGCGAATCGTGTCCTGACTCATGCTTCCAGCTCTCCTAACTCAGCGTGCAGCCGCTCGACATACGCCGGATCAACATCGTCCGGCACAGGGCGCTCGCTTAGCTGCGCAGTGGTGCGGCGCACCATCTGCCCGGCCTGACGCCCCTTGCGGCGCATCTGCTGCACCTGCATCCCGCCGACGATGGCGATCACCAGCGCCAGCAGGACCGGCACGGCAAACGCCAGCAGCCGGTCGCCGGTGCTGCGCGGCAGAGAGGCTACGTCGGCCCCATAACGTTCTACGAACAGGTCGATGATTTCCCCTTCGGTACGCCCTTCGCCCAACTGCCGCGCGATCTCCTCGCGCCACTGGCGACACGCCACACTCTCACACTCATCGAGTGGCACGCCCTCGCATACATCGCAGTACATCTTGCGGGCGATGGCGTTCACATCGTCCCAGGTGACCCCTGGCGGCAGCTCGAATCCGCCGCCCTGCGCCATCACAGGCGCGGCGATGGCGCTCAGCAGTACCACCGCGATCACGGCTGCGATACCGCGCCACACTGCGCGCTGATGACCGAGTCGTCGCATCACCTAGTCACCTCCTCCACTGCGCACCCTGACGGGGGCTGGTGCCCACTGCGCCGCGCGTGCTTCGGGGCCGCCCGGCCACAGCGCGATCAAGGTGCCAAAGATCAAGACAAAGCCGCCCAACCACACCAGGTTGATGAGGGGGTTTAGATAGGCGCGAAAGGTCACGTTCGTGCCCTGGAAGTCCACGATGCGCGCGTAGAAATCGCTTTCCAGCGTACTGTACGAGCTGGGGATGTTCATCTGCTGGGTGACCACGCGCTGACCGAACTGGTTGGTCGAGAAGAAAAAGTCACGGCGCGGGCGGATGTGAGCTACAACCTCGCCCTCTTTATACACCGTCACGCGGGCGATCAGCATCTCGCGCCCATCATCGGCCTGGGCGTCATATAGCCCATTGTGCACCATGGTATAGGGGCCGATTGAGAGGGAGTCGCCAATGGCCAGGGTTTGCATGGTCGAGCGCTGAAAGACGCTGCTGCCGATCACGCCCAGGCCCAGCACCACCATGCCCAGGTGAATGAAGTAGCCGCCATACCGGTGGCGGTCACGCGCGATGAGCGAGAACAGCGCGGTGAACGGGTTTTCGCCGCGTCCCATGCGGGCGCGCGTGCCTTTGGCGATCTCAGTCAGCGTGGCGAAGGCAACAAAGAACATCAGCCCATAACCCAGCAGTGCCCAGCCGTTGGTGGTGCCGGTGACGACCAGGGCGACCAGCGCGATCACCGTCAGGATCACCGGGACGAGCAGCGCGCGGCCCAATCGCTCCACCGTCGAGCGCCGCCACGCTGCCAGCGGCGCAACGCCCATCAGGATATAAATCCCGATCAGAAATGGGCGCACGGCAGGCGGATAGTAATCTGGCCCCAGGTTGATGATGGTATCGCGCAGGCCGAGATCGACGGCAATGGTGGTCACCGCCTCGGCCCATGTGCCCCAAAAGACGACGCCTGTTAACCCCATGAACAACCAGTTGTTGAGCAGAAAGAGTGCCTCGCGGCTCACCAGCGAATCGAGCGCATCGGGACCGCGCAGATCACCGCGCCCCTGACGCCAGCCCAGCAGGCCGAAGCTGGCCAGCATGGCCAGGCCCAGGTAGGCGAACATCGGCCCGCCAATCTCCGATTCTGCGAAGGCGTGTACGCTGCTCACCACGCCGGAGCGGGTGGCAAATGTGCCCAGCACCACCAGCAGATAGGTGATGATGATCAGCAGCATGTTCCAGAACTTGAGCATTCCGCGCTTTTCCTGCACGATGGCGCTGTGCAGGAAGGCCGTTCCGGTCAGCCAGGGCAGCAGGGCAGCGTTTTCGACCGGGTCCCAGCCCCAATAGCCACCCCAGCCGAGCACGTCATAAGCCCAGCGTCCGCCGAGGATCAGCCCCAGGCCGAGGAACAGCCACGCCCCCAGCGCCCAGGTGCGAGTCGCACGCAGCCAGCCCGCGCCCAACTGCCCGGTCACCAGCGCGGCGAATGCGAAGGCAAACGGAATGGTGAATCCCACAAAGCCCAGGTACAGCATAGGCGGGTGAATGACCATGCCCAGGTGCCGCAGCAGGGGATTGAGGCCGTTACCGTCTCCAACATCGGCCAGGGTCGCGCCATCGGGCTTAAACAGCGCCGCGACCGGCTGCGATTGGCCGGGGACATTCCAGTAGCGCTCAAAGGGATTTTCGAAAAAGTTGTTGAGGATCAGGAAAAAGCCGAGTGTGGTCATCAACACGACGATCACGTAGGGCATCAGGCGGCGCTCACTGCGCCAGTTGATCAGCAGCGCGGCGAAGCTGAAGCCGCTCATCAGCCACGACCAGAACAGCAGCGATCCGGCCTGGCTGCCCCACAGCCCGGTGACCAGGTAAAAATCGGGCGTGTCGAGGCTAGAAGTCTGCCACACATAGGCGATGCTGAACTCGTGGTTCAGCAAGGCATAGATCAACAGGAAACACGAGACGGTCAGCAGGGGGAAGGTCAACAGGGCCGCGTTGCGGGCGCTGACTACCCAGAGATCGCGGCGCAGGTGAGTGCCTGCCAGCGCCGCGCCGATAGCATACACTGCCGCGACAAAGGCCAATCCGGTGGTGATGATGCCGAGTTCTGCGATCATGGCCTGGCGATTCTCCTCAATGGACTCAGATGACCGGGGATGCCGGCGCACGCTGCGAGCACACACCAGCAGGGTCTGAATCCTGACCTGAAAAGACTATTCGGGAACTACCCGTACTGATTATCACAAATTCCGCTGCGTGCCACCACAAACGCCGAGGTTTCCCCCGGCGTTGAATCTGTGTGGATGTGCGAGCGCCACCTGGTGACGCTGCAAGCGGAGGCTTATGCCCCCGGCAGAGACCTATGCCCCCGGCTGAGCCTGGTTGGGCACGTCTTCTTCGTACTTGGTCGGGCATTTGAGCATGATTTCGTTAGCTTCGAACACGATCTCGCCGTTGTATTCGATGAGCTTGCCCGACATGATGGCCTGGGCTTCGTGCTGGAGCAGATCGGGGATTTCTTTATCGAAAGCGATCACCTTGAGGCGGGTCGCGTTCGGGTCGTTGACGGCATTGTAGAGCACGCGCGCCAATCCACCCTGGGCGCGAATATCGTCGTTGTTATTGGGGATGTTCGCCACCACAAAAGTCAACATGCCGGTGGCCGGGTCGAAGGTCGGGTCTCCATCCACTGCGCCGGAGACACGCACGTTTTTGCCCATATTGTCGCCCGCGACCAGCTCATCGACCGTCATATAGTAGCGTGCGCCGATCAGTGTACTGGACAACAACAAATACGCCATTGCAGCAAGAATCACCAGGCCCACGATCAGGAACTTCCAACGTCCGGCGGACTTTTTGACCTTCAGGCGATTTTCGACCCCGGTCAAGACCTGCTGCTTTTCCCAATCCATCTCAGCCATAGAGTTCTATACCCTTCTCGTCGTGAATAGTCCGTTGAAGCCGCAGTTTCAGAGTTTATTCTAACACCTTTTTGGGAAATGCCCTAGCGATTGCTTTTTGAAGGCGCATTTTTCATCATGGGGGCAAAATTGCGAGGTCTTCGGCCCCTGGTGTACTTTGGCGCTGAAGTGTGCGGGGTCTTCCCCCAATAAACAGCTGGTGCAAGCAAGAGTGGTCATGATGGCGTTCAAGAGTTACACTCGCTCATGCGACGACCGGTTTTCGATGGGGGCTTTCCCCAAAAGGATGTATACAATGGGAAAAATCGCGATTCACGGTTTTGGGCGCATTGGCCGTTCGGCCATGAAGGCAGCGCTGCGTCGGGGCCTGTTTGTCCCGGCTTCGATCTCGGATATCAAGGACCTGCCGACCCTCGCCGCCCTGTTCGAGGTGGATTCGAACTATGGCCGCTGGCACCAGCCGGTCTCTGTGGATGGCTCGACATTGATTGTCGGGGACAACAAAATCCAGTATTTTGAAACCAGCAAGGCCCTGCCCAACTGGGGCGAGCTAGGCGTGGAACTGGTGATCGACTGCACGGGACGCGCCACCCGGCGCGCCGGTGCGCAGGCGCACCTGGACCTGGGCGCGAAGCGTGTGCTGGTGAGTGCTGCCAGCAAGGCGCCCGAAGATGCCGATGCGTTCCTGCTGCCCGGCATCAACCTCGACCAGTATGACCCGTCCAAGCATTTCATTGTCAGCATGGCGAGCTGCACCACCAACGCGCTGGCCCCGGTGGTGAAGGTGCTGATCGAGAACTTCGGCGTGAAGTCCGGCTTCTTCTCCACCGTTCATGCCTATACCAACACGCAGTCCCTGACCGATCAGCCGATGGGTGACCGGCGCGACTCGTGGGCTGCCGCCGAGAACATCATTCCCTCTTCCTCCGGTGCGGCCAAAGCGCTGAAGTTTATCTGGCCCAATCTGAAGATCACCGGCAAGGCGTACCGCGTCCCGGTGCGGACGGGCAGCATCGCCGAAATCAACGTCATCGTCGAGCGGGCCACCACCGCAGAAGAGGTCAACGAGGCGTTCCGCAAGGCGGCTGCTGCTGCGCCGTTGAAGGGCGTCATGGCGGTCCTGGAAGAGGAATGGGCCTCGTCGCGCATCCTGGGAGACGAGCATTCATCGATCATCGATCTGCCGCTGACCCAGGTGATGGAAGGAACCCTGGTCTCGGTGGCGGCGTGGTACGATAACGAAATGGGGTATGCGACCCGTCTCGCCGATACCGCGGCCTTCATGCTCAAGTAGGGAACAAAAAGTGCGGGCAGGATGAGAAATCCTTGCCGCTGCACCGGCGGTCCACCGGGTTTCCGGCGGGCCGCCGGTTTGTTATTTGCACATGTGCCGGGTGGCTCAGAGGATGAAGCGGCCTTCGAGCACGTTGGCGGGCTGTTGGGCTGCATCGAGATGCGGCTGCTGCCCGCCGACCCATACCCGGAATTCGCCCGGTTCCAGCATCCACTGCCCCTCGTCATCGGCGAAGGAAAGCTGTTCCGGCGTGAGCGCGAATTCGACGGTTCGCTTCTCGCCCGGTTCCAGGTGGATGCGCGCGAATCCCTGGAGCTGGAGCCGCGGGACCGGCAGCGATGCCTCCACGTCCTGAACGTAGAGCTGGACCACTTCATCCCCGGCGCGCGGCCCACTGTTTTCCACCTCCACTCGCACAGAGACGGATTCGCCGCCCAGCATATTCCCCGGCGCGATGTCCAGGTCGCGGTAGGTGAAGGTCGTGTAACTCAGGCCGTACCCAAAACGGTAGAGCGGGTCGCCGGTGAAGTAGCGGTAGGTCCGGTTCTCCATGCTGTAATCCTCGAAGGGCGGCAGGTCCGACTTCGAGCGGTAGAAGGTCACCGGCAGGCGTCCGCCAGGGTTATAGTGACCGAACAGCGCGTTGGCGACGGCTGTCCCTCCCGCCTGTCCGGGATACCACGCTTCGAGAATGGCGGGGATGTTTTCCTCTGCCCAGGTGATGGAAACCATACTGCCGTTCATCAACACCAGGATCACCGGTGTGCCCGTTGCGTGGACTGCCTCGATCAATTCCTGCTGGGCCGGGGGAAGATCCAATGTGGCCGTACGATCCCCGGAACTGATCACACCCGGCGGGTTGCCTTCTTGCTGGCCCTGCTCGCCTTCTAGCTGCTGCGAGAGGCCCATCACCAGGATGGCGACCTGCGATTTCTGCGCGATCTCAACAGCGGCGGCCAACCCTTCTTTGGACTCCCTGGTGATCCCACAGCCCTGCACATGGTGCACGTGTGTAGTGGGCGAGACTGCTGCGCGGATTCCTTCCAGCACCGACACCGGCGCGGATGGCGTGCCCATATAGTTGCCCATCATCACCAGGGTTTCATCAGCATTGGGGCCGATCACGGCAATGGTGGTCAGTTCATCCGGGTTGAGCGGCAACAGGCCATCCTGGTTTTTGAGCAGCACCAGCGACTGCTGAGCGGCTTCGAGCGCCAGCGCGCGATGTTCGGGCGAGTCGACAACACCGAAGAAAGGAATCCGGGCATAGGGGACCATCTCCGGCGGGTCGAACATGCCCAACTTGAAGCGGGCCATGAACAGGCGCTTGACCGCGCGGTTGATGTCCTCTTCGGAAACCAACCCCTTCTTTACTGCGTCCCACAGCCCGCCGTAATTACAGGCAATCCCATAGGTACCGCAGCATTCCAGGTCGCAGCCGTTTTTGACGGCCATGGCGGCGGCTTCGGCGGCAGACCTGGCGAGGTTGTGGCCGGTGTAGATGTCCTGGAGCGCGCCGCAGTCGGAGACGACATATCCCTCGAAGCCCCATTCCTCGCGCAGAATCTTTTGCAGCAGGGTGGGGCTGGCGCAGCATGGCTCACCGTTCACGCGGTTATAGGCCCCCATGATCGAAAAGGCCCCGGCTTCCACGATGCAGGCTTTGAACGCCGGCAGATAGGTCATGGCCAGGTCGCGCTGCGAGACGACAGCGTTGAAGCGATGGCGCGAGTTTTCCGGGCCGCTGTGCACGGCGAAGTGCTTGGGGGTGGCGACCGTCTTGAGATACTTCGGGTCGTCCCCTTGCAGCCCTTGCACAAAACGCACGGCCAGCCGGGCGGTGAGATAAGGGTCTTCACCATAGGTTTCCTGGCCCCGGCCCCAACGCGGATCGCGGAAAATGTTGATATTGGGACTCCAGAAGGTTA
Organism: Anaerolineae bacterium; assembly: GCA_034429275.1. GTDB lineage: Bacteria > Chloroflexota > Anaerolineae > Aggregatilineales > Aggregatilineaceae > DAOUFU01. The sequence goes on from DAOUFU010000167.1 coordinate 47,453, forward strand.
GCCCGGTATAGACATCGTGCCGCCCGTTGCGCACGGCTTCGTGATGTTTGGCGCGCCCCTCGTCGGAAATCACCCCGGCAACCTGATGGATCAGGTCGGCATTCCAGGTGCTGGCCAGCCCGATGGCCTGGGGGAAGACGGTTGCCGTACCGGCACGCCCCACGCCGTGCAGCGCTTCGTTCCACCAGTTATAAGGGGGCACATCCAGGCGGTTGATGGCCGGAGCTTCGCTGCGCATCTGGTCAATTTTTTCGTCGAGCGTCATCCGGCTGATCAGGTCATCGACCCGTTCTTCAAATGGGCGGGTGTGATCCAGGTAGGGCGGAGGCGGCTGGTTCGGGTCACGCGCGCGGGATTCGGTCACTTCGCGCTGGCAGCCTACCGCCAGGCCGGCGCTGGCCGCCAACCCCAACTTCAGGAAACGTCGGCGCGTGATGGCATTTCGACCCTTTTTGCGTGTCATGAGAGACTCCTTACTATGGACACTATGCGCGTGTTCACTCAAGCGCCCCGGCGATGTTTCCCTACAACAAGGCTGTGTAGAGACTTCATCGCGCACCCGTTGTCAAGGTATACTGAACGAAAAATCTATACTCACTCGCGAAAGGATGTTGTGGATGCTGCCGAACAATGCTGCTCTCCCGGTTGCCTGGTCCGCACTGCGCGATGAACTGCGCCCCGAAAAGCTGGTCTCTGCAGCAGCGGCTGGCCTGGTGACAGGCATTTCGTTGATCATGGTTTGTGTTGCCTTTGGCACCATGATTTTCTCCGGCGATCTTTCCCCCTACGTCTCCAGGGGAATCGGCTTTATGTTATTCGGGTCGGTGGTGTATGTCCTGGTCACCGCGCTGTTCAGTTCGCTCCATGCGGTGAGTTCCACGGTACAGGACAACCCGGCAGCGATCATGGCCGTGATCGCGGTTGCCATCACCGGCACCGCCGGACTCAGCCCACGAGAGAAATATGTGACCCTGGTCGCCGCGCTGACTCTAACCGCGCTCATCACTGGCATCCTATTATGGCTTCTGGGGGTATTTAAGCAAGGCAACCTGGTGCGCTATATTCCTTACCCGGTGGTAGGTGGTTTTTTGGCGGGCGTGGGTATGCTGCTGGTACAGGGTGCGATCTCGGTGATGGCCGGGGTGAATGTCCGCCCTACCGAGCTGGATGCCTTCACTCACGCGCGATACCTGCAAAAGTGGCTGCCGGGCATGATATTCGCCGTGTTGACCCTGCTTGCGCTGCGGCGATTCAATCATTCACTGCTCCTGCCGGGCATCCTGGTCGGCGCGGTGGTGGTGTTCTACCTGGTGCTGCTCGTCACGGGCACGTCCATCGCGGAGGCTAAAGCCGAGGGCTGGCTGCTCGACTCATTCCCCAAGACACAGGGCGGCCTGTGGAAGCCGATCAGTCTGGCAGATTGGCAGGATGTGCAGTGGTCTGTGCTGGGTCGCCAGGTGGGCAACTTTGCCGCCATTGTGATCACCAGCGTGATCGCACTGCTGCTCAATGCCACCGGTTTTGAACTCGCCTCGCGACAGGATGGCGATCTCAACCGCGAGCTAAAGGTCGCCGGGCTGACTAACGTGATCGCCGGATTGGGCGGCGGCCTGGTGGGTTATCTTGGACTCGGCCCGTCGGTGCTGTCCTACCGCATCGCCGGGCGTGCACGGCTGCCCGGTGTGATCGCAGCGATCCTGGTGGGCGTGGTGCTGGTGATAGGCGGATCGCTGCTGGCCTATTTCCCCAAACCGGTACTGGGCGGGCTGTTATTCTTGCTCGGCCTGGATTTCCTGGTGACATGGCTGGTCGATACACGAGCCACACTGCCGCTGATGGATTACCTGATCGTGATCGTGATCCTGGCCGTGATCAACCTGGTGGGTTTCCTGGAAGGGATCGGCGTGGGTATCGTGGTGGCCAGTGTGATGTTCATTGTCAGCTACAGCCGGATTGGGGTGATTCGGCGCGCGTTTTCCGGCGCACATTTTCGGAGCAGCGTGGTGCGCCCGGCGGCTCACGAACAGGCCTTGACCGAGATGGGCGATTGGATCCAGATTTTCAAGCTGCAAGGATTCCTGTTCTTCGGGACGGCCAACCGCCTGCTGGAGCAGGCCCGCGCCCGCCTGTGTATGCCGGGTCATCCGTGCTTGCTGGTCATCGATTTCCAGATGGTCAGCGGGCTGGATTCATCGGCAGTGTTGAGCTTCGCCAAGATGCGCCAGCTTGCCCAGACGAACGGGGCAGTGTTGTGCTTCAGCCACCTGTCGCCCACAGTCCACAGGCAGCTAGCACGCGAAGTCTTTCAGGGCAGCGAAGACCCGGTCTGCCGCGTCTTTCCCGATCTCGATCACGCGGTGGAATGGTGCGAGAACCAGGTGCTCGACTCGCTACACAGCACCGGCACCCTGCAGCCCCTGCAAACCCTCCGCGATCGACTGGTGGAGCAGCTTCATAGTGCTGAATATGCCGACATCTTGATGCACTACCTCGAACGCCAGGATGTCGGCGCGCAGCACGTCCTGACCCGCCAGGGCGACCCGCCGCGCGGACTGTTCTTCATTGAGCACGGGCAGATCACCATCCAGCTTGAGCGAAAAGACGCGCCGCCGCTTCGCCTGCGCAAGATGAGCAGTGGGACTATTGTGGGCGAGATGGGCTTTTACCTGAACCAGCCTGCCAGTGCCACCGTGATCACCGACCAGCCCGGCACCATCTACCACCTGTCGCCGGACGCATTAAAACGGCTTCCCGACGAGCATCCCGATGTGGCGACCGCGTTTCACGCATCGATGGCCGGGTTCATGGCCGAACGGCTGACTCAGACGACTCGCACGCTGCGCACCCTGGCCGATTGACCGGCGCAGTCACTGATCATTGCTGCTGGCGGCTGGCAATGAATCCGCCGTAGAGAGCGCCGAGTGCCAGCCCGATGCCGATGCCCAGGGCCACGTTGCCGATCGCCACACCGACTCCTGCGCCCAGGGCCAGCCCGATGCCGATCCAGGTTGCCAATGCTGCATTCTTGTCTTGCGGTTTTTGTTGTCCCATGACGATTCGTCTTCCAGGATAGGTGAAAAAGCGTGCACGAACTATACTGATCTCACCGGTCTCTCGCTGTTCTAAACGTTATACGGCTGCCTCTGGCAAACGTTGTATCCGGTTCGTCTCCGGGGAGCGCTGTCCCATGCAGATCACGAATATCCCGTTTGGCATCACCGATTGGTCCACTGTTGAGCCGACCGAACATTCTGGCATCACCGGCAAAGCGATCTGGCGCACCCGGCAGTTTGGCGATATCCGGGTGCGTATGGTGGAATACACACCCGGCTACGTGGCCGATCACTGGTGCGAGAAAGGGCACATCCTGCTGTGCCTGGAAGGTCGGCTGGAAACCGAGCTGGCCGACGGTCGGACGTTTGTCCTGACGCCGGGTGTCAGCTACCAGGTAGCCGATCATGCCGAGCCACACCGGTCTTCGGCCCCCATCGGCGCGAAGCTGTTCATCGTGGATTGATGATCACCTCCGCGCCGGTTGGTGGTGGCTGACACTGTGCAGATAGTCGGTGTAGCCGCCGGGGTAGGTATGCAGCCGCCCATCGCCCAGGACCTCGACGCGATCAACCACCTGGTCGATAAAGTAGCGATCGTGGGAGATGACCAGCACTGCGCCGTTGAACTCGTCGAGTACCTGTTCCAGCACTTCCATTGAAGGGATGTCCAGGTTGTTGGTGGGTTCGTCCAGCAGCAGCAGGTTCGGGCGCTGAAGCATCAGGCAGGCAAGCTGCAGGCGGCTGCGCTCGCCCCCGCTCATAGAGCGAATCGGCTGGCGCACCTGTTCATAGGTGAACAGGAATTTGAGCAGAAACGCCACGGCGTCCCCTTCGCTCTTGGGAGCCGCATCGCGCACAAGGTCGAGCGGCGTGCGGTCCAGCCAGGCGGCGAGTGTCTGGTGTTCCTGCGAATAGTACCCGATCTGCGTGCTCGGCCCGGTGATGATCTCGCCTTCCATCGGGTTCAGTTCCCCCAAGATCAGGCGGAACAGCACCGATTTGCCCGATCCGTTGGGGCCGAGCAGACCCACACGTTCGCCATGCCTCACCAGCAGGTTCACATCAAGCAGCAGCAGGTCGTCGCCGAAGGCCATGCTCAGGTTCCTGATCTCCAGCGCCTTGGTGCTGCCGCGCCACCCTTCGATCTGCAGTTCCATGCGGCGAGCCTCGGTGACCTTTTCGATGATCTCGCCGTTGGCCTCCATCCGGTCGAGCATTTTGCGACGGCTGCGCGCCTGCTTGATATGCCGTTCGTTCACCACGATGCTGGCCCACTGTTCGAAGCGGCGGATGGCCGCCTCGATCCGCGCGATCTCTTTCTGCTGCGCGGAATACAGCGCTTGCTGGCGCAGCCGCCGAAGCTCACATTCGGTAGCATAGGCGCTGTAGTTGCCGGGGTACAGCGTGATCTGCCCCCGATCCAGTTCGGCAATCTGGGTGGCAACCTCGTCCAGCAGGTAGCGGTCGTGCGAGATGATGACAACCGCGCCGCGATAATCGCGGATGAACGATTCCAGCTGACGCTTGCCCTGCAGGTCAAGATGATTGTCCGGCTCGTCGAGCAGCAGCACATCGGGCGCTTCGATGGCGATGCGGGCCAGCATCACCAGCTTCTTCTGGCCGCCGCTGAGGATTTGCGTGGGTAGATCAAGATCGCGCGGGCCGAACCCTAGGCGGCGCAGCAGATCGCGCACCATGTTGGCGTGACCCGGCCCGCCTGCGTTGTCATACGCTTCCAGCACCTTTTCCTGGCGCTCCAGCACGCGCGCGAGGGAATCCGGCTCATTGTAGACGTGCGGATCGGCCAGTTGTGCCTCGATGTGCCGGAGTTCCTGGTCGATCTTTTCCAGGCGAGCGGGCAGGATCATGGCCTCTTCCAGCACGGTCCGCCCCGGCGCCAACACCACGTCTTGGGGCAGATAGCCCACCGTGATCCCGCGCGCGCGGACAATCGTGCCCGCGTCCGGCTGTACCAGACCCATGATGGCCTTAAAAATGCTGGACTTGCCCGATCCGTTAGCGCCTACCAGCCCAATCCGGTCGGCATCGCCGATGGCCCAGGTGAGGTCATGGAGAATCTCGCGTCCTGCAAAGTTGACGGTCAGGTGATCGATCTGTATGGCGTGCATGGTGCTCCTCGTGAACTGCATCAGGCGGACAAGCCGGGAATCAAAACGGCCCTGGAAAAAAAGCGCCCAGGGCCGTAGATATTATCACTTCTATTACACGATCAATGGGCGCGAGTCATCACGGAGCGCCCTCTCCAGATGCCATCATGGCCAGTGAAAGTACGGTCAACCATCCATAGTACATCATAGTGGGCCGATTATAGCAGCAGGCGCACACTCGCGATAGTGCGAGATCAACGCATTGGGGGGCCAAGTCGTGGGCGAACGCGCAGCCAGGATTTCACCACGCGCCCGATCCGGTTGCGCGCGCGGTAGAACTGGGCCTGGGGCAGCGTGGCGAACCACTGGTGCGGGTGGAAGTTGATGACCACGCCCTCGCGCGTTATGGCGCGCAGGATGGCGGGCATCGCGGTAGGCTCGCCGGATGCCCCGCGCCGGTAACCGTCATAGCGCCGCCAGCGCCACAGCGCATCGGAGATATACACGACTCGCGAGAAGTCCACGCTGAGTGTGGTTTCGCCGAGCAATCCGCTTTTCTGCCACAGGTCGGGCTGCAAGGTGAACAGGTCGAAATTGGCCTGGTAGGTGGGGGCGACGGGCTGGCTGCCATGTGCGGCAGCCGTGGTGACAGCGAACCCTTCGGCGCGCAGTTCGTCCAGGTGGCGCAGAAACAGGTCGGCAGCAGCCCGCACATCGCCCCCGCAGGTGTCGAGCGTCTCGAAATGGTACCCGATCTCGTGGCCGAGGTCCTCAATGGCGTGCATGGCGGCGAGCGGAAATCCTTCGACGTGGCGGCGGAAGTAGAACGAACCGCGCAGGCCATGTTCTGCCGCGATCCGCGCCAGGGCCAGGGCGTGCGCTTCGCGGTAATCCACATCCAGCCGCAGCACGACGAACGGCGGCAAAGGATCGCGGGCGGCCAGGTAGTCCGCGACGGTGAAGACCGGGCGGCGGGCGGCATGATCGCAAAACCGCGCGAATTCGCCCCATGTGAATGCCTGCACGCTGCACACTCCCCAACAATGGGCGTCTGAGTCCCTCCAGCATAGCATACCGTGCGCGCCGCGCCAGCACGGAGGTGTATTTCAGTTGAGTTCACGGGGTGAGGCCGGTTGACGGATGGAGTGCGGCCACCTTGGACTTTTGTGAGATGCACCCCAGCACGGAATCACATTGACAAAACTAGTCACTCAGTGTATAGTTTCGTTCATCGAAAATTATCCACCCGGTGACTAGGTTTATGTCGGTCAAAAATGCGCTGCTCGCGCTGCTTTATCAACGCCCCATGCACGGTTACGAGTTGGGAAAACAGCTCAAGTTGACCGTTCATGCCGATTGGGATGTGAAACCGGGGCAGATTGCCAGCACGCTGGCCCGCCTCCGTGATGCTGCGCTGGTCGAGTGTGAGGTCGAAGCGACGGACGACGCGCCGGATCGCAAGGTCTACAGCCTGACCGCCGAAGGTCACGAAGAACTGCGCCGCTGGTATCTCACTCCCGAAGTGCGCGATTATCGCCTGGGAGACGAGTTTTATATCAAGCTGGTGCTCAGCCTGGTCAGCGGCCCCGTCAACCCCGAACAGGTGCTGATGGTCCAGCGCCGCGAACTGTACCAGCAGCTTCACGAAGTGACCGAAATGCGCCGTCAGGCCGATCCGCAGACACAGCTTCCCTGGCTGATGCTGCTCGACAGCGCCGTGATGCATCTCGAAGCTGACCTGCGCTGGATCGAAATGTGCCAGGCGCGCCTGCCCGACCTCAAGCGGTACGATCCCCCGCCTCCGGTCCCCAAACCGCGCGGACGGCCCAGGCGCAGGGTGGAGCAACAAGAACCGGTGCTGCCTTCGGGCGATTAAGTCCTTCCGCACATCATCTGGGCCATCATTCCCAGGGCGAATACGTTTCGCGCTCGTTTTCCTTCCATTGAGAGAAAGTGAAGCCAAGCCATGCCAGTCGTACGAACCGAATCATTGACCAAAATCTACGGCGATGCTACCCGGCAGGTGCGCGCGCTGGATAACGTCTCGTTTTCCATCGAGGCGGGCGAATTTGTCGCCATCATGGGGCCGAGCGGTTCCGGCAAGAGCACGCTGCTGTACCTGTTGGGTGGGTTGGAAACGCCGACCAGCGGCCAGGTGTGGATCAACCAGACCGACCTCAGCGCGATGGATGACAACGCGCTGTCGCAACTGCGCCGCCGGCAGATCGGGTTTGTGTTCCAGTTCTTCAACCTGATCCCGGTGCTGACCGCACAGGAAAATGTCGCGATGCCGCTCATCCTGGATGGGATGCCGCGCAACGCCGCCACCCAACAGGCCGATCTCGCGCTGGACCGGGTGGGACTGGCCGGACGCAAACTGCACCGCCCCCTGGAGCTTTCGGGCGGGGAACAGCAGCGCGTCGCCATTGCGCGGGCGCTGGTCACCGAGCCGGCGCTGATCCTCGGCGACGAGCCAACCGGCAACCTCGACTCCCGCTCCAGCGATGAGGTGGTCGGGCTGCTGCGGAACGTGGTGGACGAGTGGGGGCGGACGCTGGTGCTGGTGACGCACGATCCGCGCATCGCTGCCCACGCCGACCGGATCATTTTCCTCAAAGATGGGCAAATTGTGGATGAAAACCGCCTCAAGGGCCAGGCCAACGCCGACCAGATTCGCGAGCAGTTGGGCCGGGTCGCTGTGAGTTAGGGGAGGCGACAGCCATGACAACCTCAACCTGGATGCAGATGGCGCGCATGGCGTGGCAGTATTTGAAGGGGCGCAAGCTGCGCACAGTCCTCACTACGCTGGCGATTGTGTTGGGCGTCGCGCTGATCTTTGCCGTCAACCTGATCATGCCCAGCGTGCTCGATATGTTCCGACAGTCCCAGGAAGCGGACCTCGAAGCGGTCGATCTGACCATCGCGGAGCGCACCGGCGAGACCTTCGATCCCGCGCCGGTCAGCCAGGCGGTGCTCGCCATCGACGGGGTGGAAGCGGCTTCTGGCGTGCTGCGCCGCCGGGTTATTCTGCCCAAAGAAAACAACCCATTGGGTGATCTTTCGGAAGTAGATGTGACCGGCGTCGATCCGGCTTCGCTGCCTGCCGTGCGCACCTATGAGCTGCGCGAGGGGCGGCTGCTCCGGGCCAGTGGCGAAGCCATCGCCTCTACGCAGATCGGCAGCCTGGGCGAGACAATCACCGTGACGACGGCCAGCGGCCTGCAATCCTATACTATCGTCGGCATTCTCAAGGATGAGCCGGTGATCGCCCGCCTGATCATCCCACTGGCCGATGCCCAGGCCGCGCTGAACCAGCCGGGCCGTGTCAATGTGCTGGAAGTCGCCTTTCGTGATGGTGTCGACAAGGCCCAGGTCCGCGCGCAGATCAAGGCCGCGCTGGGCGACCGCTACCTGTACGACGCTCTCGCCCAAACCGACCTCGACTTCGCCGAAGTGGCCTCGCTGGCGCTCAACATGTTCGGCATGATCGCGTTGTTCATGGGGGGTTTCCTGATCTTCAACACCTTCCGCACGGTGGTAGTGGAGCGCCGTCACGACCTGGCCATGCTGCGCGCCATCGGTGCGACTCGCCGCCAGGTGTCACAGATGATCCTGATCGAGAGCGTGCTGCAAGGGGTGATCGGCACGCTGCTCGGCCTGATCGTGGGCTATCTGCTCACCCTCTCGGCCATCGACTTCTTCAACGAGATGCTCGGCCAGTTCATGGCAGTGGGCAACATCTCCGTCTCGTTGCGCCCGGCGGCGTTTGCCATCGCTGCCGCCATGGGCCTGCTCTCCACCCTGATCGCCGGGTACTGGCCCGCGCGCCGGGCCGGGCGAACCTCGCCGCTGGAAGCGCTGCGCCCCATGACGGCTAGCGCGCTCAACCGAGCCAACCGTTGGGGCTTGATGGTGGGTGGCGCGGTGATGGTCATTGCGGTGGTGATGCTGCTGGGGAGCGAGAAGACGGCCCCGGTGGGTGCGATTGTATTCCTGATCGGTGCGGTCATTGCCGGGCCAGGGCTGGTGATGCCGGCGGCGCGGCTGTTCAACCCGCTGCTGACGCTGTGGTTTGCCCGCGAAGGCGACCTGGCGCGCGGCAACCTGGTCCGCCAGCCGGGCCGTTCGGCGATCACGGCCAGCACGCTGATGATCGGGCTGGCGACCTTCATCATGATGGCTGCCCTGGTCACCGGGCTGACCGGCTTCACAACCGACCTGGTCAATACCAGTTTTTCCAGCGATATCATGCTGATGCCCCCGGCCATTGCGACCTACAGCAACCTGGTAGGGGCCGATGAAGCGCTGGGCAACCGCCTGCGCGCGCTGCCCGATGTCGCGCTGGTTGCAGAACTGCGCCACGCGACCAGCGTCACCGATGGCACCAGCCTGGAGGTCTTCGGCATCGACCCGGTGACATATCCGCAGGTCGCCCCCTTCATGTTCGTCAAGGGCGATCCGGAAGAAGCCTATGCCGCATTGAGCCAGGGCCGGACCATGATCATGAACTCGTTCCTGTCGGTGGCGCTGGGGCTGGACATCGGCGACGAGTTCACGCTGCCCACCGCCGAAGGCGACCAGACGTATCGGCTGGTTGGTGTTGCCAACGACGTGTTGAACCTCAAGCTGAACGCGCTGTTCATCTCGCAAGACAACCTGAAGGCCGACTTCCACGAAACCGAGTCGATCATGCTGATGATCGACCTGGTGCCGGGCGCAGACGAGCAGGCCGCCCAGGCGGAGATCGCGGCCATCGTGCGCGATTATCCCCAGTTCACGGTGGAGCTTTCGCGCGAATACCGCGACAACATGAAGAACACCGTGGGCCGCACCACCAGCATGTACTATACCATCGCGTTCCTGATCCTGATCCCTGCCGCGCTGGGCCTGCTCAATACGCTGACGATCAACGTGCTCGAACGTACTCGCGAGATCGGCATTGTGCGAGCGGTCGGTGGCAGTCGGCGGCAGGTGCGGCGCGTGGTGATCGCCGAGGCGCTGCTGCTGGGCCTGTTTGGGGCGGCGGTCGGGGTGGTAGTCGGTGTAGCTATGAGCTACGGCTTTATCCTGGCTTTCCGCATGATCGGGTGGCAGATGCCCTACATCTTCCCGGTGATGGGTATTATCGCCGCCATTGTGATCGCGCTGCT
>DAOUFU010000168.1:0-5730 GCA_034429275.1 Anaerolineae bacterium
CGCCGACAGTCATTCGGATACTCAACGCCCGGTCATCGTGTTCCCGCAAGACTATCACCTCTAGCTTGTCCCGGCCTATCTGCGCGAACTGTTGGGAAGCCGGGTGCAGATTCAGCCGTTCGTGCACATTCCATGGCCAGGGCCGGATGCCTGGCGCATTTTGCCCGATGCCATCCGATCGGCCATTTTGACGAGTCTGCTGGCGTCTGACCGGGTTGGATTCCAGACCAAAAGCGACGCCTTCAATTTTGTCCAATGCTGCCGTTTTTATATACCAGAGGCACATTCGCGCGGCAGCCGTGACAGAATCCATTACCAGGGGCGTGTCACCGAAGCTCGCGCTTATCCGATCTCGGTCGATGTGCAAAAGATCGAGGCGATGGTGCAAGAAGCGCCTACTCATCTGCTCAAATCCCAGTTGATCAACATGGTAGGCGACCGAAAGCTGATTCTGCGGGTGGACCGTGTCGAACCCAGCAAAAATATCCTGCGCGGCCTGGAAGCGTACCGCACCTTGCTCACCGCTCATCCAGAACATCGCGGGCGGGTGCAGATGTTGGCGCTGCTGGTGCCGTCGCGGATGGAAGTCGGCGAATATCAGGATTACTTGCAGCAGATCATGGCCCAGGCCGGGATGATCAATGCCGAATTCAGCGGAGAATATTGGGAGCCAGTGCGGATCATGCTGGGCGAGAACTATGCGCGGGCCATCGCTGCTATGCAGTTGTATGACGTTCTGTTGGTGAACCCCATCGCCGATGGGATGAACCTGGTGGCCAAAGAAGGGGCATTGGTTAACCAGCGGAACGGAGTACTTGTGTTATCCGAACACGCCGGGGTATTTGCCGAGTTGGGCGATCACGCGCTGGTGATCTCGCCTTTTGATATTCACAGCACTGCCGAGGCGCTTCATCAAGCATTGACGATGTCGCCCGACGAGCGCCAGCGCCGTGCTGAGGCGCTGCGGGCGAAGGTCCAAAGCTCGGATGTCTCGTTGTGGTTTCGCAATCAGCTTGACGATGCCATGCGAGCGTTCAATAACCAGGTCAGCAACGACTCGACATCCTGAATGCCGAATGCCATCAGGTCGGCGTTCTCACGCAGTGCGGTGGGCGTGCCGCTGGACTCCACGCCGACGCCCAGGGCAAAACAGGTGCCATCGTGGCGGAGTTGGCGCGCTGCACGGAGTGCGTCAATATCAGTCGTATCATCACCGAGATAGAGCGCCCCTTCAAGGCGGTGTTCAGAGACCAGGCGGAGCAAGGCGCTTCCTTTGTTTATATCAATCGGCGGGCGCAGCTCGAAAACCATGCGGCCCTGAAATAACCGTAAGTGGTGAGCGGCTGCGATTCGCCTGAGTTCGGGAAGCAGTGCGGCAGCGGCAGAAGGGGGATCGGCGGCCTGGCGATAATGGATCGATGCTGTTACCCCCTTGTCCTCGATCGATACGCCAGGCACCAGATGGTGTCGAGCCTCGTTCAGCGCTGCTTCAAGAGCAGACCGTGCGGCAGCGGCTCCCGGTGCAAGCTGGATGGTTCCGGCGGCCCACCATTCCAGCCCGTGATTGCCGATGTAGACCATGCCAGGCAATCCCACGCGATCTCTCACGTCGGCAACAGCGCGCCCGGAGATTGCAGCTACCAGCGTGATTTGGGGCACCAGTGCGCCGAGCACATCGCGACAGCGCGTTGTGACCTGGGCAGCATCGGGATCACTCACGATCGGGCTGATGGTCCCGTCCACATCGGTGATCAGCCCTAAGCGCGGCTGGCCGACCAGGGTCGTTAGCAGGGTTGGAATAGCTTCTTTCCAGTGCATGGCAGTGCCTCTCTTAACCTGACTCAAGGGCGAGAGGGTGGGTTACATACCGCAGGAACCGAAGGAGTGTGGATATGGAACAGGATCAGGCGAACAAAAAAGTGATTACGGTGACGTTGAACCCATCCCTGGATCGTAATCTGGAAACCAGTTTTCTGGCCGTAGGGTATCACAACGTGGCCAGCGAAGCGACTCGGCTCGATCCGGCAGGGCGAGGAGTGAGCGTCTCTCGCGCACTGCACGCGTTGGGGGTGGCCACTCATGCGATTGTGCTGATCGGTCATGATCCCACCGGCCAGGCCTACCAGGCCCTGCTGGCCGAGGAGCAGTTCCCGATCACCATTCTCCGTCGTGAGGGGCGGACGCGCAGCAATATCTTTATTCGTGATACCGGGCTGAACAATGAAACGGTGATCCTTGAAGAGAGTACAGGGGTCAGCCAGGCTGACCTTGAGCTGGTGGCCGCCACGATGAAGCAGCTGATTCAGCCCGGAGACACGGTTGTGTTCGCCGGCAGCCTGCCGCGAGGATTGTCGCAGGATACTTATGCCTGGCTGGTGGATGCGGCACAGGAGGCGGGGGCTGAAGTTGCCATCAATGCCGGGGGCGGTGAGGCCCTCCGGCAGTCACTCCCTGCGGGCCCGGAATTGATTTATCTGACGCAGAGCCAGGCCGAAGCTTTGTTCAATTACCCGGTGCGTCAGATGGAAGATGTGATCGGCTGTGCGCGAAAACTGCGCGAGCAAGGTGCTAACAAGGTCTGGATCGCGTTGCCTGATACAGACTCAGCCGTATTGGCGGCAGAGGAAGGGGTGTGGATAATCGAGTTGCCCGAACTGGCTTCGGGTACGCGCAGTGGCCAGGCGGAAGCAATGATTGCCGGCTACCTGGCGGGCCGGATGCAGCAGCGTTCATTGGAAGAGGCGATGGAAATGGGGGCTGCCGCAGCGGCTTACACCAAGACCCAGGTTGGGCACGAATTTGGAACCCTCAAAGAAGTGCAGGAGTTTTCCGATCAAGTGAACGTAACCCCGCTTGACGATTCACCTGATGAGGAGGGTGTCGAAGGGTCGGACTCATCCGCGTCTTGAATATGTGTACTGTCGATACTATCTTGGAGACAGTCATGATCTCCGTGAATTGTGGCGGGGCCTTGAATCAAAGTTTGTCTCAACCCTGTATCTGTGGTATTCTAGCAGCTAGCGGGTAGTAAAATCCTCTTAAGTGGGCGTAGCATAGTCGGTCTTGTGAGGTCGGGTTTGATTCTGATTAGAGGAGACTGAACTTCAGCTTGATTTGGAGTTCAGTTTTCATGTTCATCGCCAACAACCAGAGACAACCAACCATAGACTGCTTTCTGCCGGTTGTTTTTGCTACATAATTCTCCGCTCGACACTGCTGTCACGATGTCGGAATGGCGGAGCGCGCCCGCCGACTGCTGCAATTTCCCCTCAGACCTCATTTTCGTCCGGATGGACTTATTGTACCCGGTGGTTTTTATTGCCGACTATACATGACCGTTGGCAGAGGGGAAGTCACCCGTACACTAGGCGTATACTGACCTTTGGCCTTCCCGTATATCCCACAAGCGTTCAAAAATACTCTGATAAGGCCGAACAGCGGCGCGTGATTATGCAGTTGCGTGCGCAGGGCTGGAGCTATCGGGAGATCGCGGCGGAGGTGGGTCTGCACTGGACACGGGTCGGGCAGATTGTGAAACATACCGAAGCCTCCTGATTATGCACTATAATAGACTGACAGCAGTCTCAGGAGCGTGAAAGATGATTGCGACACCTATTATGGAACAAATCCCCATCCGCACTGATGAGCATGGGCGGTTGCGTGTCGGCAATACCCGCGTTTTGCTGGACTTAGTGATCTATTCGTTTCGATTGGGCCATACGCCCGAAACGATCACATCGCAGTATCCATCGTTGTCCCTGGACGATGTGTATCTAGCAATTGGTTATTATCTGCGTCACCGGGATGAAGTGGAGGCCTATCTCCGCCAACAAGAAACAGAAGCCGAAACGTTCCGCCAAGTATATGAACGGGAACATCCGCCAAAACTGACGCGAGCAATCCTGCTGGAACGTCTAGAAGCCAAACGTAGGGCCAGCGGGGCGTGATGCGCTTTTTGGCAGATGAGAACTTCAACAATGAAATCCTGCGAGGTATTGAGCGCCGGGTGTCTGGAGTGGAGATAGCTCGCGTCCAGGATACAGAGTTGGCGGGCGAGCCAGATGCCCGTGTCCTGGAATGGGCGGTTCAGCATGACTACATTGTCTTGACTCATGATATCAACACCATGCGCGGCTATTTCTACGAACGAGTAAATGCTGAGTTGCCTGTGCCTGGTCTATTTCTTGTGCATGGGACAAAGCCGGTCGGCGAGGTGATCGAGGCTCTCGAATTGATTGTACTCGCCAGCGAAGCGGATGAGTGGCAAGGCGAAATCCACTATCTTCCCCTTTAAGGTTGGTCATGTAACCCCACGCCGCTTGGTGACGTGGATGTCGGAATGGCGGGACGTATCTGGTGCCATTTACTGGGATAATCTCGCCGCAAGCCCACTTCAATGCACTGGACGCGGGTCGGGCAGATTGTGAAGCAGCAGAGATGAGTCCTTCGTGTCTGTTGCGAGGGATGCTTCACTTCACCCAGGATACGCTACAGAGGATGGGACGTGTAGCACCACTTCTTCCCGGTGGCGGCTTATCGTTGAAAACGCCGTTGGTCGTTTGCGACGCTATCAAAAACTACTATCTACGTTTTCCCTTTGAACTCTCTCACCGTCAATAAACGTGTTTTTTGCGGAGTCAAGTGTGAGCTTCAAAAATTATCGTACATATGTTAAATCCGATCTTTTCCGATATGTTGGAACGCTGTCATGGAAAGCGTTTCTTGTAAATATTCTTTTCAATCCAGGCTTCCGATATACATTTATATTAAGAACGTGTCGCTACTTACATCATAAGAAAATGTTCAAAATGGTACATCTATTGTTCAAGTATCTTCATTGGCACTATTCAATTCGATATGGAATCAGCATTCCTGTTTCGACTGAAATAGGTTATGGTTTTTACATTGGGCACTTCGGGGAAATCGTAATCAACGGAAGAAGTAAAATTGGGGACAATGTCAACATTAGTCACGGAGTGACTTTGGGACAGGCCAATCGTGGGAAGAATATGGGATGCCCTTCTGTGGGGAATCAAGTTTATGTAGGGCCCGGTGCAAAGCTTGTTGGAAATGTCATCGTGGGAAACAACGTGGCGATTGGCGCAAATTGCGTCGTCACAAAAAACGTTCCGGATAATGCAGTCGTCGTGGGCATTCCCGGAAAAATCATATCCTACGAAGGCAGCGAGGGGTATGTGAACAACATTTGGGCGACGTAGTGAGAGATGCATTTTACGGAAAAGTCATCCCTGTAGTCACTAAATCCGAAATGGGAAACAAACTCTCGTAGATTAGCATACACGTGTACAGTAAATCTTCTTCGCGGTCGCCCTGAAACGCAAGCTCTATACTACCATTGACGAGCTGCAGGCGGACTTCGAGACCTGGCTCATTCACTACAACACCGAACGCCTGCATTTGGGCTATCGCAACCTGGGTGCGTGTCCCATCCAAACCGTACAACGTTTCAGTCAAATTGTCCTTAGAGAAGGTTAACTGTATACGTTATGTTGTGCTGCTTGAATGTACAAAGTTGAGCTTATGGAATGAAGCACTAAACCGGGGGGTAGCTCAAATGGAAAAAAAAACGGCTGATTTTCGATCTGTTTTATATGAACGATATGTTTCCACTTTTAAGGGAGACTCTTTCAACTCTTCAACCTTGCCAGGTTATCATAAATGGTGTGACAGCAAGTATCTGCCCTATCTCTCTTCTCTAAACCCAGATAG